>NZ_KV833345.1:22969-95982 GCF_001837615.1 Corynebacterium sp. HMSC070H05 | reverse complement strand
TCGCTGACTGGGATTAAGTTACACACACCCCAACACAAACACAAATCACCAGCGTAGAGCGTGTTTTCTAAGCGTCTTTAAATCCTTGTTTTGGGTTAATCACGCCAAAAACGAACAACGCCTGCAAAACCAGGCCGATCAAGAACATCAAACCCGCGATGGCCAGCGCGTATGCGACTTGGGCTGGGTGGGGATCGTCGATAAGCAATGTGTCTTTGACCGCGAAGAACAGGAACATCGCAGGGATGAGACCAACGTCTGTGCGCCACACCTTCAGCGGTGCGCCGAGCACAGCACTGGCGAGGCCCGCTGCCCCCAGAGCAAGAATCGCCCTCAGACCGATTGGCGCGACCAGCAGCAACACCGCCATATAGAGCGCAACCGATGCCAGGGCGGCACCCCAATACAGGACCAGCCAGCGGCGCCGGGGAACGCCGAAACTCGTCATTGCCGTTGCGCCGAGGATGCCTGTGCCGTTGCTGCAATAGACCATGGCCCAGACGAGGATTGGCAGGCTCACGAGGAACTGGGCGAGAGGCTCGCTGCTCACCACTCCGGCAAGGTAGAGCAAAAGGCAATGCGCGACGGCGATGCCCGCTGCCCACAACAGTTGTGGCTTGAAAATCACCTCGAAGATGAACCCTCCCCGGCCGATTCGGCCACGCACCGCGCGCCGATCCTCGTCGTTGGTCGCCTCGACGTAGCGCGTGCCTATCAGCAGGCCAGCGACCACCGCAAAGAGCGCGCCGAGCAGCCCAACCCAGTCGGGCCGCGCCGCCAGCGCCACGCCAACCCCGCACAACACCGCCGGCACCACCCCAAAGGCCGCAAGTTTCACAGCGCGCGAGCGCGGCACACCGAACGCGGTATAGGCAGTCTCCTCCTGCTGCAACGCGACAAGTACAAGCACCGTGACCATGCTGGGGAGGAATGCGGCAGAAAGCGCACTATCCACAACAAACGGTCCAAACGCCATGACGGCGATCAACGGCACCATCCACAGCAGCCGCTTCAGCGGCGAGGCGACAAACTGGTGGCGAAAGAATCCGAGAAGCGTGGTGTTCATTACGACACCTCCAATTCGTGCTCGATAAGGTCGTCGAACTTGGCGGCGCGGGCATGGCGCGGGGCGTCGTCGAGAGGCACAAGCTCCGGGCCAGCAACAGCGAACGCATCCGCATCCTCCGGAACACATTGCTTTGCGACGACCCCATCACGCCCCAGAATCACCGCACTGTCCAGCACTTTCGCGGCGTCTTCGATGTGGTGTGTGGCCATGACGATCGTGCGCTTCGAGTCCGCCTGCGCCAACAGGTGGCGGTAGAACACGTCGGTGTTGTGGGTGTCGAGGCCGACGTAGGGCTCGTCGAGAAGCAAAAGCTCGGTGTTGGAGGCTAACCCGATGACGATGGAAACCATGGCGCGCTGCCCGCGAGAGAGTTTCTCGTAACGGGTGCCCAGGGCGGGGTCGAGAGCGAAGTCGGCGATGAGTTGATCTGCGACGGTTTGGTTCCACGTGCGGAAGCGCAGGCGCGCGCCCTTGATCACGTCGGCGGCGGACCACCAGCCGGGGTAGGCGGTATCGACGCCGGTCAGGCAAGTATTGTCCATCACCCGGGCGTTGTCGAAGGGGCGCTGCCCGAAGACCTCGACGGTGCCGTCGGTGGGTTTCAGCTGGCCGGCAAGGATGCGCAGCAGCGTCGATTTGCCCACGCCGTTGCGGCCGAGCAAGCCGTGGATGCCAGAGCCGAGGTCCAGGTCGACGCCGTTGAGCACGTGCGTGCTGCCGAAGCGATGCGTGAGGCCAGCGGTGTGGATTGTCATCGGTACAGTCCTCTACTTTCTGCGACGCGGTCGATGAGGTCGTGGAGGTCGGCGCGGGAGTAGCCGAGGTGGACGGCTTCGTCGATAAGCGGTGCAATGTATTGGCCAGCAAACGCCTCGCGGCGAGTGGCCAGGATGCGCTCGCGGGCGCCGTCGGTGACAAACATGCCGAGGCCGCGGCGTTTTTCCAACACGTTGTCGCTCACAAGCAGCGTCAGCCCCTTGCGCGCTGTAGCGGGGTTGATTTCGTGGAACTGCGCCAACTGATTCGTCGATGGGGCCTGATCGCCGGGTTTCAGGGAACCGTCGACGATGAGGTCCTCCACAAAACTGGCGATCTGCACGAATAACGGCTCCGCATCAGTATTCACGACGCCTCCATTCGCCTCATTGGTTAGTTACTCGAGTAACCAACTAACTAACACGGGTTCAGGTGGAGTGCAACCAAAAAACAGAAAAAGAACATGGAGAACCCGCGCAAAATCAGGCAAGATGGGCCGTGAAAATCAACTTAGCAACGAAAAGAATCGGAATTTAGGAGCCATGCTTGAACGCACACTGGTGTTCGTCGACACGTCTTACCTGCTCGCGAGCTTTTACAATTCGTGGGAAATCGGCGCAAGAGCCCAACTAGAAATCGACCTCCCCGAGGTAGTCAACGCCCTCGGGAACATGATCACCGACCAACTCCATCAACCCATCCATAGGCAACTTTGGTACGACGGCATCCCCGACTCCGGGCCCCACCGCTACCAACGCGCGCTGCGCACCTGCGACGGCGTGCAACTCCGCACCGGCCAACTCATCGAATGGGGCGAACGACGCACCCAAAAAGGCGTTGACACCCGCCTCGTCGCCGACCTCGTGGTCAACGGCCTGAGCGAAAAATTCACCGACTTCGTCCTCGTCTCCGGCGACGCAGACATGATCCCCGGCGTCGAAGAAGTCACCCGCACCGGCACCCGCGTACACCTCTACGGATTCGGGTGGGACTCCATGTCCTCCGCACTGCGCCACGCATGCGACAGCACCACCATTCTCGACCCGCGCGAGGACTTCTCCAACGCCATGCGCCTGCAAGTCCTCGAAGGCCCCCTGCCGCCGACCATCCGGGAGCGCCCGCTTAACGACGCCGCACCCCTCGACGAAGCCGACGGCCCGACCTCCGTCCCAGGCCTTGGCCCCGAGCCGCTCAGCGCCGAATGCGCCAACGCCGAAGCAGAGAAACAGGAAAAGAAGACGGGTGCTGGCGATGGTTCGGGTGCCGGTGCTGATGCCGGTGCTGATGCGTCGCAGGGTTCGGCGGAGGGCTCCAAGACCTCTGATGCCGAGGCCACCGAAGCCAAGCCTGCTGCACCCGCCTCGTCTGCTGCACCTGCAGCGCCGAAGCCCTCCGACATTGTCGGTGCTCCGGTTGCCCAGCAGCGCACGCACGAACCCGACGAGCCGGAACTCGACGAGCCTTCCGAGGCACAGGTCGAGGCCAACAACGAGTCCAACAAACCCGGCAACAAGCAGGTCTCCAGCGAACAACGCCCGGCTGCCACTCCGGCGCCGACGCCGGCCGCAAAGACAAGCCCTTCGGATACCGACTCGTCCGCCGACTCAACCAAGGCGGAGGATTCCGCGCCGCAGCAGGGACCGAAGCCGGCACCGAAGCCGTCGATGATGGCGCCGCGCCGCAAGCTTCGCTCCCGCTACGTCCCGCTCCCGGAGGAGGTGTGGACGTCCGCCGGCTTCCAAACCCCCTACGACGTGGGACAACAGTACGCGTCATGGTGGTTTGAAAACGCCGCCACCATGGAGCAGCGCGACAGCGCACATCTGCTGTCGGGTGGCGGTCTGCCACCGGAGATCGACAGGCCACTGCTGCAGTTCGCCTGCGAAACCCTCCACGAGTACACGCTGAGCGAAACCCAGCGCGTCAATCTTCGCGATGGGTTCCACTCCGGCATCCGCGGTGTCCTGATCAACATCCGTCGCAACTAGTCGCTTTACGACGACACCGGGGCCGCCAACCACCTTGCGGCCCCGTTTTTGCGTTGGTTGCCCTGCGCTTCTCTTCCCCTTCCGGCCTCTCCCCGTCTGCCCCCCTTTCTCGAAATAGTTCCCCGCGCGGGAACTTTCTTCGGTTTCCGGCACCTTTGCCGCGACATTTCCCCAGGTCGGCAGTTCTAGACACTCGTGGTCGGACAAAATAGTTCCCGGATTCAGCGTGAACCTGGGAACTATTTTGCGGCTGCCCCTGGCACTGACAAATATTGCAAAATTTGTCAGGCCGGATTTCTGTCCAGGCCAGATACCGGTGGCTGACAGATTCCGGCGGAATGTGTCAGGAAAGGTCTAGCGCTCGGCGCCAGAGTCGGTCTCGGCGTCAGTGTCGGCATCAGCCTTAGCGTCAGCATCCGACTCGGCTTCGCGGAGGTAGGCCTCGGCGTCGGCGATGGTGTCGTCGGCAACGCCAGTGTCGGCAGTCTCAGCAGAATCGGCAGCGTCCCCCTCGGAGCCGGCTTCGAGCTGGCGGTCGGCTGCGGAAGCAGAAGCACCCGAACCGGCCTCGAGCTCGCCGCCCATGGAGGCACGGATCTCGGCGAGACGGTTGGAGGCGGCCGCATCGGAAGAGCCGGACTCGATTTCGGCGATGCGGTCGGTCATGGAGTCCTTCATCAACTCCTGCTGGCCGAGCGCGTTGGCGTAGCGGCGTTCGATTTTGTCGCGTACGCCGTCGAGGGTGGGCACGTCGTCAGGGTTGAACTGGTTCATCGTGTCCATGGTGCGGGCCGTGTGCTCCTGCATCTTGGCCTGGTTGAGCTGGGACTCGAGTTGGGAAACCTGGGACAGTTGTTCCTGGAGGCGGGCCTCGGACTGCTTCTGCTTCTGCTGGGCTTCGGCCGCGGCCTGGTCGGCGGAGGCGTATGCCTGCTTGGTCTGCTCGAGTTCCTGCTCCACGGAGACCAGTTGGGTGGCGATGACCTCGGCGGTGGAGTTGAACTGCTGGGCCTTTTCGTTGTCGCCGGCGGCGGAAGCCTTGTCGGCTGCTTGGAGGGCGGTGCGGGCCTTGGTCTGTAGGTCGTCTTGGGACTTGATCAGACGGTCGAGCTTCATCTGCAGCTGGTTGCGGTTACCAATGATGTTGGCGGCCTGCTGGGTGATTTCCTGGTGCTGCTTCTTAGCGGCGTCGACGGCTTGTTGGATTTGCACCTTCGGGTCGGCGTTCTCGTCGATCTTGGTGTCGAAGGATTGCATAAGGTACTTCCAGCCCTTGGTAAACGGGTTTGCCATGGTTGGGTCCTTTCGGTGATGTGTGGTGGGGTTTTCGTCGATAAGCAAGTGTACGCATGAAAAAAGCGCCCGGCAGGCGGGCGCTTAGGCGATGAGGCCTAGTTTTCCTCGGGGTTTTGCGCTGCGATCTGGCGGCGAACCTCGTCCATATCGAGGACTTTGACCTGGTTAATCACGTCCTCGAAGGCGGCTGGCGGAAGGGCGCCTGCCTGCTGCCAGATCATGATGCCGTCGCGGAAAGCCATAAGTGTCGGGATTGCCTGGATTTCCAGGGCGGCGGCGAGCTGCTGATTCGCCTCGGTGTCGAGCTTGGCAAAGGTTACGTCAGTGTGAGTCTCGGATGCCTTTTCAAAGGTGGGGGCGAACTGGCGGCAGGGGCCGCACCATGATGCCCACGCGTCGACAAAGACGATGCCGTCCTTTGTGACGGTTTGCTCAAACGTGTCCTCAGTTACATCAACGGTGCTCAACGTTTCGCTCCTTATTGCGTTAGGTTATTCTCTTGGACGTTGTGCAAAGTACAACGCGATGAGTTTTGTCGTATTCCAACCCGTGTTGGGCCGCTTTAAGGAGGCGCTCACCAGTCATGACCAAGACCTACAAGATTTCTGGTCCTGATGATGAAGTTGCTGTTGCTTCACTTGCAGATGAACTTTCGATGGTGGAGGGCGCGCATGAGGTGGACATCAATATGGAGGATGGGGTCCTGACGGTTGTCGGGTTCTTGTTCACCGATGAGGATGTCCGGCTGGCGGCGGTGAACGCGGGCTACGATTTACATTTGTAACCGTTTGAAACTGCATGAGGAGGCTGCGATGGCTGAGCGTACGTTCCAGGTTGATGGCATGACCTGCGGACATTGTGAATTGAGCGTGCAGGAAGAGGTCGGCGAGATCGCTGGCGTCACCGGCGTAAAGGCTGATCACAAGTCCGGCAATGTTGTTGTGGAGGGCGAGGGCTACTCCGACGCGGATATTGCTGCTGCTGTTGAGGAAGCGGGCTACAAGCTGGCTTAATCGGGGGATTTTGCCACGGATATATGGTGGGGGCATGACTCAACCTCCTGTGGCACTACAACAGATCGAGCTCGGCGTAACAGGGATGACCTGTTCGTCGTGCTCTTCGCGTATTCAGCGCAAGTTAAACAAGCTCGACGGCGTGGATGCGTCGGTAAATTACTCCACGGAGACTGCGACCGTTTCGTTTGATCCGTCGTCGACGTCGACGCAGTCGCTTATCGACGAAGTCCGCGCCGCCGGCTACGACGCCTTTGAAATGGGTGACGAAAACGGTGGGGATGCCGGTGGGGACGGGGGGTCGTCGACAAGCAATGCTCTCGATGAGGCGCGCGACAATGAAGCGGAGTATTTAAAGCGCACGACGATCTGGTCGGCGCTGGTGTCGCTGCCAGTGATGCTGGTGAGCATGATCCACGGGCTGCAGTTCCCGAATTGGGAGTTTGCGGCGCTGGCGGCCACGACGCTGGTGTTTTTCTCTGCGGGCAGTGTGTTCCACCGTGCGACGTGGGTGAATCTGAAGCACGGCGCGATGACGATGGACACGTTGATCACGCTGGGCACGTCGGCGGCGTACCTGTGGTCGATTTGGGCGCTGTTTGTTGGTGGCCCTGGTGAGCCGGTGTACCTGGAGACCGCGTGCGTGGTGATCACGTTCCTGCTGCTAGGTAGGTGGTTTGAGACGCGCGCGAAAGGGCAGTCCTCGGAAGCGCTGCGCGAACTGCTGAGCATGGGCGCCAAGGACGCGGCGGTGATCCGCGGGGACAAAGAGGTCCGGGTGCCGATCTCGCAGGTAGTTGTGGGGGATCGTTTCGTGGTTCGCCCTGGTGAGAAGGTGGCCACGGATGGGCGTGTGATCTCGGGGCATTCAGCTATCGACGAATCCATGCTGACCGGCGAGTCCGTCCCGGTGGAGGTCGGCGAGGGCTCGATGGTCACCGGCGCGACCCTGAACACGTCGGGGCGACTGGTGGTGGAGGCCACCCGCGTTGGGTCGGAGACGACGCTGGCGCAGATGGGGCAGCTGGTCAAGGACGCGCAGGCTGGCAAGGCGCCGGTGGAGCGCCTCGTGGACCGGATCTCTCAGGTGTTTGTGCCGACGGTTGTTGTGATTTCCCTGATCACGCTGGTGGGACACCTGTTGGTTGGCCATGCGGTGGAGGACGCGTTCACGGCTGCGGTGGCGGTGCTGATCATCGCGTGCCCGTGCGCGCTGGGCCTGGCCACGCCGACGGCGATCTTGGTGGGTACCGGCCGTGGCGCCCAGATGGGGTTGTTGATTAAGGGCCCGGAGGTGCTCGAATCGACTCGCCAGGTGGACACGGTGGTGATGGATAAGACCGGCACGGTGACTACCGGCCAGATGGGTGTGGCCGAGGTGCTGCCTGGTCCGGGCTACGAAACCGAGGAGGTGCTGCGCCTGGCTGCCGGTGTGGAGGCTGGCTCCGAGCACCCGATCGCGCAGGCGATTGTTGAGGCCGCCGACGATGTCCCCGAGGCGACCGGCTTTGAGAATCTGCCAGGTCAGGGGGCTTCCGCACGTATCGACGACCGCCTTGTCCGCGTCGGCCGCCCCTCCGGGGAGCTCGGTGCACTAGCTGGTGCGTTCACTGAGGCCGAGCAGCGTGGCGCGACCGCCGTTGCCGTGGAGGTCGACGGGGTTGTGGCCGGTGTGATTGCTGTGCGAGACACCGTAAAGGAGGACTCGCGCGATGCCGTCGCACGCCTGCGAGACCTGGGGATGACCCCGCACCTGCTCACCGGCGACAACCAGGGCGCGGCGGAGGCTGTAGCGGCTGAGGTTGGGATCGACCCCGCCAACGTCACCTCCGGCGTACTGCCGGAGGACAAGGTCAACGTGGTCAAGCGCCTGCAGGAGTCGGGCCACCGGGTAGCCATGATCGGCGACGGTGTCAACGACGCCGCCGCCCTCGCCCAGGCCGACCTTGGTATGGCGATGGGAGCTGGCACCGACGTGGCCATTGAGGCGTCGGACATTACGTTGATGCATTCCTCGCTACGTTCTGCCGTGGACGCCATCCGCCTGTCGCGCAAAACGTTGAAGACCATCAAGGGCAACCTGTTCTGGGCGTTCGCCTACAACGT
The DNA here is from genome assembly GCF_001837615.1 of Corynebacterium sp. HMSC070H05. NCBI lineage: Bacteria > Bacillati > Actinomycetota > Actinomycetes > Mycobacteriales > Corynebacteriaceae > Corynebacterium > Corynebacterium sp. HMSC070H05. Next base: position 87,754 of record NZ_KV833345.1, on the reverse strand, counting down.
GTTGCTCATCCCGGTGGCTGCGCTGGGGCTACTCGACCCGATGCTTGCCGGTATTGCGATGGCCTTCTCGTCGGTATTTGTGGTGTCCAACTCGCTGCGCCTGCGCGCGTTCAAGTCAGCGTAGGTCAGCGCTAGTTTCTTGCGCTGCTGCGATCCAGCATGAGCAGGACGAAGCCAACCGCGATCCAGATAGCAAGCACCCACCAGCTGCTTCCGGCGCCGAGCCCGTCGAAGAAGGAGACGGAGCGGATCAGGTGACCGGTGGCGCCGACTGGCATCCACTGGCCCAGTGTCGACCACCCGGCGGGCAGCAGCCATGGCCCTGTTGCCAGGCCTGAGAGCGGATTGGCCAGGAAGACGGTCAGGATTGCGCCGATGCCCACACCTGGGATTCCGATAATCGCGGCGAGGCCTGCAGTGAGCATAGAGGTTGCCAGGATGCCGCAGCCGATGCCGAGCCACTCAAGTGCGAAGTTGCCGGTCAGGGTGCCGTACGCGGAGTGCAGCATCCAGGTGACCACAAGCGAACCAACTGCGGCGATACCGGTCAGTACCGCGAGTTTTGCCCACTTGTTGCCGCGGAAGAGGAAGGTGGCGATCACCGCGGAGATGATGCCGCCAAACGCCAGCGGCAGGCCGAGGACTGCAAGGCCGGTTGCCTGCGGGTCATCTTGAGAGGTCGGTGCCAGCTCTTCGCGGGTGACCTCTACGCCCTGTGCTTCCATCTTGCTGGCCATGCCCTCAATCATCTGCGCGTAGGGTGCGCCGTTTCCGGCCGCGGTGTAGGCGGTTGCGCCGGTGGGTGCGATGCTCAGCCCGCCGACGGCGTCGCGGTTGAGGACGGCGTCGCGCACCTCCTCGCCTGAGCCGTAGACGGTGATGTCTGGGCCGTCTTCGCCCATTGTTTGTTCGAGTTGGCTGGCCATTGGTTCGGGCGCGGCGATGGCGATCGGCACGTCCTTTGGCCCGGATGCGAACGTTGGCGCGAGGAACGCGAACAGCATCAATCCGATGATGATTGGGATACCGATGCTCGCTCCAAGCACCTTTGCTACGGCTGGTCGTTGTGTTTTCGATGCGTTAACCATTGCAAATCTCCTATCTGGAACACGGTGTTCTATTTCTATAGTTCGAACATAGTGTTCCGTTTGCTATGGTGTCAAGCATGAGACAGGACGCCGCTGACAACCGATACGCCATCGTCACCGCAGCCAGGCAATTGCTTCTCGACGAAGGCCCGGGTGTGTCCATGCGCACCATCGCCAAGGCCGCCAAAGTGGGTGTGGCAACCGTGACGCGCCACTTCCCTGAGCGCATCGAGCTTCTCGATGCCGTCAGCGCCCAGGCCGTCAACGACATCACCAAAGTCGTCGACGACCATGCCGTCGAGTTCACAGTGGATACGCGAAAGGCGTGGCGCAGCACCGTCCATGCCATCGGCAACCTTCGACTTGCAGCCCTCGCTCAGGCAATATTTATGGACTCCATGCAGGATCCAGGGGTGGGGCCGGAGCGCCAAGGGGTCTTCGATAAGCGTGCTGCAGATCTCCGGGAGATTTACGGGGGCCTCCTCGCGCCGGCGAAGCGCGCCAAGCTGTGTCCGGCCGACCTCGATCCGTTGGAGTTTCACATATCGCTTGGCATTGTGAGCCGACCGCTGCCTGCTCAGGCACCGGACCTACTGGGCCAAGACAGGCTCACACACAAGTTGATCGACACACTGCTTGACGGCTTGGAGGCCCAGGCACACTCAGCTGAATATTAAGTTCCGAGTTTTCGCAGGCCACGGCCTAAACTCCCCCTGCATGAACACCGATCAACAGCTCACGCGCACTGAGCGCCTCGACCGCCTTCCTGTCACCCCGAAACACAAACGCCTGCTTGTCGGCTCCGGCATTGGCTGGGCGCTGGACGCGATGGACATCGGCTTGGTGTCGTTCATCATCGCAGCACTCGCCGTCCACTGGGATCTAGACAAGACCACGACGAGTTGGATCGCGTCGGTTGGGTTTATCGGTATGGCGATCGGCGCGTCGCTCGGCGGGTTGCTCGCCGACAAGATCGGACGCCGCCAGGTGTTCGCCGCGACGCTGCTGCTGTACGGGTTGGCCACGGGCGCGTCGGCGCTGGCGTGGTCGGTCGCGTCGCTGATCGTGTTCCGCTTCCTGGTGGGCTTGGGCCTCGGCGCGGAACTTCCCGTTGCGTCCACACTGGTCAGTGAGTTTTCTCCGCGCGGGGTGCGCGGGCGCATGGTGGTGCTGCTCGAGGCCTTCTGGGCTGTGGGCTGGATTTTGGCGGCGGTGATCGGCACGTTTGTCGTCGCTCAGGGCGAGTCGGGTTGGCGATGGGGCTTCGCCATCGGCGCGCTACCCGCCCTGTACGCGATCGTGGTGCGCCTGGGCCTGCCGGAATCGGTGCGCTTCCTGGAATCCAAGGGCCGCCACGACGAGGCTGAGGAGATCGTGCGTTCCTTCGAGGCTGAGGCCGACCCCGCCAACTACGACACCACTGTCCCTGCACAGGAGGAGTCGATCCAAGGTGGCATCTGGGGCGCTGCTTTGCGACGACGCACCGCCGCCTTCTGGACCGTCTGGTTCTGCGTGTCTCTCTCCTACTACGGCGCCTTCATCTGGATCCCATCGCTGCTGGTGGAGCAGGGGTTCTCGCTCGTACGGTCGTTTACGTTCACCTTGATCATCACGCTTGCGCAACTGCCGGGCTACGCGGTTGCCGCCTGGCTCATCGAGGTCTGGGGGCGCAGGACGACCCTGTCCGTGTTCCTCGCAGGGTCTGCGGTCTCCGCGTTCGGCTTCGGCATGGCGAGTGCCGAGTGGCAGATCATCCTCGCGGGCTGCCTGCTGTCGTTCTTCAATCTCGGCGCATGGGGCGCGCTGTACGCGATCGGCCCGGAGCTCTACCCCACCGCGATCCGCGCGACCGGCACCGGCGCGGGTGCCGCGTTCGGCCGCATCGGTTCGATCCTCGCCCCGCTCGTGGTCCCGCCGGTGCTGGCGTTCGGCGGCTCGACCGCAGTGTTCGGCGTGTTTGCCGCAGCGTTCCTGCTGGCGTGCGTCGCTGCGTTTACGTTGCCGGAGCAAAAGGGAGTTGCGCTTGCCTAGCGACGACACCACGTACCATCGCACTCATCCCCCGTTCCCGTGTTAAGGATTGCCATGCGTCGCGTACTCGCCCCCTTGTCTCTGCTGACCGCCTTGTTGCTCGCCGGTTGCGCGGGTGGGACCGGCGAGCCGGAGACCATCGTGGTCACCTCGACCGAAGTCGTCGACGCACCCGCACCTGAATCGGCGCCGGAGGCGAATCCTGAAACCGAGCCGGAATCCGAACCTGCACCTGCTTCAGAACCAGAGCAGCCCGCTGCCCCGCTAGCCGGAGCGTTCGAACTCGACCCGGCGTACAAAGATCAGGTCGGCGGCAAGTGCGGCATGACACCCGACGGCGCGAAGATCTCAGTCGGCGACACCACCTCCTGCGACCTCGCGGCAGCGGCCTACCCACATGCGATTAACGCCACGTGGGCCTGGAGTAACAAACCAAACGTAACGTCGGTGCCGTTCACGAATATCTCCGGTGTACCCAGCCCCATCACCGGCGGTGCGTATGACCTGCGCTGCGCTGTCGGATCTTCGGGGCAGACGATGAGCTGCTACGGCCCGGACAACGACCCGTACATGACCTACGAGCTCGAGATGACCACAACGTGGCACCCGCGCATCAACATCGTTGGGGAGTACCCACACAACTAACTAACCGTGGGCCATGTTGACAAAGCGCGAGTAGTGCAGCTGGTGCGCCACCGGGATGGTGTCAATCGGGCCGCCACGGTGCTTGGCCACGATGATGTCGGCTTCGCCGGCGCGCTCGTCGTCACGATCCTGTGAGTCCGGGCGGTACAGCAGGAACACCATGTCGGCGTCCTGCTCCAGCGAGCCCGACTCACGCAGGTCAGCCAACTGCGGGCGCTTGTCGGTACGTGCTTCGGGGCCACGGTTGAGCTGCGAAATCGCAATGACCGGCACCTCGAGCTCCTTGGCCAACAGCTTGAGGTGGCGGGAGAACTCCGAGACCTCCTGCTGGCGGGACTCAACGCGCTTGCCGGAGCTCATCAGCTGCAGGTAGTCCACCACAACCAGGTCCAGGCCGTGCTGCTGCTTGAGGCGGCGTGCCTTGGAGCGAATCTCCATCATGGTGAGGTTCGGGGAGTCGTCGATAAATAGCGGCGCATCCTGGATCTCCGTGAGGCGCTTGGTCAGCTTCTCCCAGTCGCGCTCCTCCATCTGGCCGGAACGCATCGCGGAAAGCTTGATCTCCGTCTCGGCGGAGAGCATGCGCATAATGATCTCGGAGGCACTCATTTCCAGCGAGAAGATCACGCTGGTTTTGCCCTGGTGGATCGAGCAGGAGCGCATGAAGTCCAGCGCTAGTGTCGACTTACCCACACCAGGACGTGCTGCGATGATGATCATCTGGCCGGCGTGAAGGCCGTTGGTGAGCTTGTCTAGGTCGATAAACCCAGTCGGCACGCCGGCCTCGAGGGCGCCGCCGGATGCGATCATGGTCAGCTCGTCGATAGTTGGCTTGAGCAATTCCGAGAGCGGACGGTAATCCTCGCCCACGTTATTGCGGGAAATGGAGAACACCTTCTGCTGCGCATGGTCGACGAGCGCTTCGATCTCCATGCCCTCTTCGCCCTCGTAGCCCAACTGGACCACCTGGGTGCCGGCGTTAACCAGCTGGCGCAGGATCGACTTCTCTTCGACGATCTCCGCGTAGTAGCCGGCGTTCGCCGACGTCGGCACCTCAGAGATCAGCGTGTGCAGATACGGGGCGCCACCGACGCGCTCCAGTTCGTTGAGACGGTCCAAGCGTGCCGCGACAATGAGCACGTCGACGGAGCTTCCCTGGGAGAACAGGTCCAGAATCGCCTGGTAGATAAGCTGGTGCGCCGGGTGGTAAAAGTCATCCGGCCGCAGCCCGTCGGCCACGTCCAGGATCACGTCCGGGTTGAGCAGCATTGCGCCGAGGACGGAACGCTCCGCGCGCTCGTCGTGGGGCGGGGTGCGGTACTCCTGCTGTACGTCACCACGGTTGTTGCCGTACTTGTTGTAGCGCTTCTGGCCACCCTTGCCGTTGCCGCCGAAGTTATCGCCGCCGGCGAAGCGGTTGGAGCCGCCAGTGTTTTGTTCGAAGTCGGCGAAGTCCCCAAAGTCGCCGTAGTCCGCTACCGGCTCCGGTGGTGGTACGTAGTCGTCGAAGCTGTCGTTCGCACCCATGTTTTCCCCTTTCACTGTGGCTATGACACTACCCTCTCCTCCGACATTTTCTAGACCCACTAAACGAGTTATCCACAGGGGCTGTGAAATCTTTCGACATTGTGCGGGTAGTTATCCACAAGTCATCCACCCAGCTTGTGGAGAACTTGTGTACAGCGACACCAAAACCGCAGGAACTTATCCCAAACGCGCAGGTCACACGCTATTCATCCAAACCGCATACCCCGGGTGTAGCCGGGGGATAACTTCTCACCACGGGGTTTGACAAAGCACATTTCAACAGTTTCGGACCCCTTTTTCGACCCTGCAGCCACGTGCCCAGGCACTTTGGATCCACACTTATCCACATCAATCACACGCCATGAAAACTATTCCGCAGTTACAGTGCGTACATGGAGACACGAGGCATTCTTTGGATCTACGCCATCGCGATGGTGGCGTTTCCTGCGGCGTGGATAAGCCTGTTGCGTCTGATCGGCGACGGCTGGGAATTTCGGACCGTCACGGCGGCCTTCGGCACCCTCGAGGCCGCGACCACATTGCTCGCACTCGGTGGTGCCACGTGGTTCACCGTCGCGGCGCGCGGTCGCAAGAAAATAGGCGCACTGGTCACGGTGTGGCTCGCAACCGCCTGCCTCGTCGTCGGCTGGGGCTCGATGGCCGTTGCGCATTGGGAGGAGTACCAGGCCGACATGGCGTTGCCGATCATCAACTTGTTCATGCTCCTCATCCCAGTCGGCACGGTGCTTGTCTTCGCCGCCGCCATCGCCGAGTCCGCATCACGCGCGCGAAGCAAACGCCAGCGGTAGCACCTCCACCCCGTACCGCTCCGCAATGTCGGCCGCCGCAACCGTGACCGACCAACCTGAATCCACCTCCCCGGTCAGCAGCAGCACGGGGCCTGTCTCCACCTCGAGGCCCGTGTAGTCGTAGTACCGGTCAAGCCCGTTGACGCGAAACGCCGAGTTTCGTGCTTCTACCTCGCGCGATGGCGTATCGACGACCCCACCAAACCGCATCTGCCCCACCCTTGCCAGCGCTTCTGCGGTGGTGGCGATCATCTCGTTTCGTGCCGGATCAGCATCGCCCAAAGCGACGACAGTGGTGGGGCGTTCCTCCCAGGCCCAGTCCGTGAGCACGGCGACGAACCGGCCCAGCCAGGCATCCTCACGCCAGTTGCTCAGCGGCCGGTAGGTGTTCGCCCGCAGCAGCTCTGCCAGGGCGGGACCGCGGGCGACGTCGTTAAGGCGCCCCAACGCTTTGCCTTGCAGCACGCCCTTGATCTTGCCGCGGCGCGCGGAGCCGGTCGGCCACATTTTGCGTTGGGTGATTTGGACGCCGGGGGTGCGCAGTTGTTCGTCCATACGCTGCGCCAACGCAGCGTCCACGTCCACTGGCAGGTGATTGCCGGTGCAGTTGTCGCAGCGCCCGCAACGCTCATCGGGCGCGAGAGTGGGGTCGTCGAGTTCACGACGTAGAAACGCCATGCGGCACCCGTCCGTGGCTTCGTAAGCCAGCATCAGGTCCTGTTCGCGCTTACGCGCTTCGGCGAGCCCACCGTAGCGCTCGTGGTCATACTTCCAGGCAGCACCCGTGGATACCCAGCCGCCCTTGACGCGGCGCACGGCACCGTCGACATCAAGCACCTTCAACGCCTGGTCGATGCGAGTGCGGGAGAGGTCCACGAAGTTTTCCAGTTTGGGTGTGGACAACGGCTCCTCGCTGAGTGTGTCCAGCAGTTGGCGCACCACGTGTTCCTCCGGCATGGACACGGACGCGAAGTAGTCCCACACGCGCTCGTCCTCAGGCCCGGGCAGCAGCACGACCTCAGCGTGGTCGGTGGCACGCCCGGCGCGGCCGATCTGCTGGTAGTAACTCACTGGCGACGACGGCGCCCCCAGATGCACAACAAAGCCCAGGTCCGGTTTGTCGAATCCCATGCCCAGCGCGGACGTGGCTACGAGCGCTTTGAGTTCGTTGTCGATCAGGGCGCGCTCGAGGCGTTCGCGTTCCTCCGCCTCGGTGCGGCCGGTGTAAGCGGCGACGTTCCAACCGGCGTTTTCGAGTGCCTCGGCGAGGTCGTGCGCAGCGGCGACCGTCAGGCAGTAGATGATGCCGGAGCCGTTGACATAGGCGAGATACTGCGCGATCCACGCCGCGCGCTGCGTTGGGTCCGGTAACTGCACCACGTTGAGCGCAAGCGACTCGCGGTCCAGCCCGCCACGCAGCACACCGGTGTTCTCGCCGAGTTGGGCGACAACGTCAGCGACCACACGGTCATTCGCGGTCGCCGTCGTGGCGAGGACCGGGGTAGCCTCCGGGAGGTCGCTAATAAGCACCGCAATGCGCCGGTAATCAGGGCGGAAGTCGTGGCCCCAGTCCGAAATACAGTGCGCCTCATCCACCACCAGCATCCCCGCGGAGCGCGCGAGTTGCGGCAGGACCTGCTCTCTAAAATCCGGCGCGTTGAGTCGCTCTGGACTGATCAGCAGCAGGTCATAGTCGTTCAGGCGTGCCTGGATCTCGTCCCACTCGGTCATGTTCGCCGAGTTGATCGTCGCCGCGCGAATCCCTGCGCGCGCCGCCGACTCCACCTGGTTACGCATCAACGCCAACAGTGGCGACACAATAATCGACGGCCCCGCACCCGCCTCACGCAGCAACTTCGCCGCAATGAAGTACACCGCCGACTTACCCCAACCGGTGCGCTGCACGACAAGCATGCGTTTGCGCTGATTCACTAACGCATCGATGGCGGTCCACTGATCGCTACGAAGCATGGCCCCGGGGCCCGTAATACCTTTGAGAAGTTCGTCTGCTTGTGTGCGCGTCGCTGTCATGGCGCAACCCTATAACACCGCCACGACACGGCCCAGGCCTGCAGATACAGTAGTATCAGCGTCATGGAATCATTCGACGAGTCGGAAGTCGCGAGCTACGAGGAAACACGGCGACTTACGCACGCTGAGCTCGATCGTATTTTCAACGAGCGCGCTAACCTCATGGCGCGTCTCAAAGACGCTTAACCAAACTCCCCTTCTGCCCAGTCCGCCATGAACTCGGCGATGCCGTGGGGGTCCGCGAGGAAGTCGCGCATCGCCCGAAACGCCAGGGTGTCCTCTACGGCGACGTTGCGCTCCACGCCATCGTCGCTGATCTCGACGATCTCCGCACCCGGGATCGCCGCCACGATAGGCGAATGCGTGACGACGACTATCTGCGCCCCCACTTCACCCAACGCATGCAACTGCGCCAGTAGGGCCATTTGGGCGACGGGGGAAAGGCCGGACTCGGGCTCGTCGAGAAGATAGAGCGCGTTGGGGATCAGCCGCGATGTCAGTTCGAGGACCGATTCGCCGTGGGAGCGCCCGCCGAATTCGGTGATGCGCGTATGGGTTTCACCGCGCAGGAAGTAGCCGACTTTCGCCCGCGGGCCGGTGGTCAGGGTGAGCACGCCGTACAGCGGGTCGTGGGCGCCGGCCTTTTCTACACCCCACGTGCCGCCTTCCAACGTGAACCCCCAGGCACGCGCCATGCCTTCCAACAGCGTGGACTTGCCCACCCCGTTGCCGCCGGTAATCACCGTGATTGGCCGCCTCAAGGCAAAACCGAACTCGGCGACGTGCGCGATGGCCGGGGTTTCCACAGCCCATGGCGGTGCAGCTTGGGCGTCGACGTCAACGCGTTGGATGAACATCATGGCCCCACCAGGTAGCGGGCGGTGCCGGCTGGGTCGTTGATGAATTCGCGGGTGGCGGTGACGGGCTCGCAGTCGTCGTAAAGCATGGGCTCAAGGTCGGGAACATGCAGGATGCGGGCGTCTGGGATGGCGAGGAGCACGGGCGAATGCGTTGCGACGACCACCTGTGCCCCACGCCGCGCTAGCACCGTCAGCAGGCCGAGGAGTTCGAGTTGGGAGAAGGTGGAGAGGCCGTCTTCGGGCTCGTCGAGAAGAATTAGCGAGTCCGGGCCGAAGCGGGTGCGCGCCAGGTCCATGATGCCCTGGCCGTGGCTGCGTCTGGTGAGGCCTACAAGCGGGTCGGCGGGCCCCAGGCTCTCGTGGTATTCCGCAAGGTCAAGGTATGTTTCGCCGCGCAGGAAGTAGACGTCGCGGGGGTTTTCGCGGCGCGTCAGCGTGAGCGAGCGGTGCAGGGCCGAATGGTCTGCGGCGGTAAAGCGCGCGTGGCGCGAACCGCCAGCAGCGTTGGCGCCCATGGCCACGGCGATCGCCTCGACGAGCGTGGATTTTCCGGAACCGTTATCGCCGGTCAACAGCGTGACCTGGCCTAACTCGAGCGGCGTTTGCTGGAGGGAGTGCACCACCGACAGATCACGCGCGTAGCCCTGGACAGGAGCATCAATGCGCACACGGGTAAGAAACATGGGGCTACCGCCAGTTCTCAATCTTCAAGCCGCCAACCCGTGAAAACTCTTTCTCGTTGGCGGTGACTAGGACTAAGTCTTGTCGGATCGCTTGGGCCGCAATCCATAGATCGTTAGCCCCAATCGGTAGCCCTCTATCTAGAAGATCTGCCCGAAGCCGTCCGTAAATCGATGCACATTCCTCATCGACTCCCAATATGCGTCTACCGTGTAGCAGTACCCTGTACGTCCGGTGCAGGATCTCTGGATTTACCGACCGCTGAATACCCGCTTCAATCTCACCGAGAACAACAGTAGAGAGCCATAGCTTTGAGCTCGCACATTCAGTTACTCGTTGGACAACCCGGGGTTGAGTTCCCCGTTCAATGTCGATCCAGACATTCGTGTCAAGAAGATATCCCATCGAATCGTTCATCCTCCGTGATCAGGGGAATGATCGAGGTTCGGCACTTCGTCGAGTGGGAGGTCTTCAATTTCCTCAATTAGTCCCTGCTCGAGGTTGTGTTCCTTCTGGAATTCACGAAGCCTGGCGACGACAAGTCCGAAATCCTCTTCCTCCGGCCTCAGAAGAAGCCCTTCCGGCACGGCTTCAATGGACACAGCCCCAGATGCAATGCGTAGTGCTGCAGGGATTCGCACTGCCTGGCTGTTCCCAGATTTAAAAACAGTCGTACGGATCGGACCGCTCACATTCGGTTCCTCTCGAATAGGTTCTGCCATGACACCCTCCACAGATCGATGTATATCCGCAACGATATACAGATTCGCGGTGTCCAGCAAGACCCTCTTTTACCGCAGACCTGCTGGCAGTGGCGTTGCAGCATCCGCCGCGACGAGGATCCCGTAGGCCGCGCCGGAGATAATCCCGACGATGTTGGTGCTGCCGTCCGGATTCACGGTGTACAGCGGGGAGCCCGAATCGCCCTGCAGCGACAGGATCATCACCGCGATCTCTCCGGTGCGCGGGTTCACGTTGAGCACCGGTCCGCAGGTACGGGAGGTGCGTGCGCCGTCCTTGCACACAATCTGGCCTTCGCGTACCGACGTCACCGGCGCGCGCCCCGCCACACGCCGCGTGGGGTTGACGAACTGCGCGAACTGGCTCAGACCGTGCAGCGCACCGATGAACGGGATGTCGATAAACCCGCCACGCATGGCGTGGGCATCGGTGACGTGGCGGTCCATGCGGAACCAGGCGACGTCCTTCAACTCGCCGCCAAGGGTGTTGTCGCCCTCGAGCTCGAAACCTGAATCCTGCAGGTTGCTCGCGATCGGGGTTCGCGCATCCGCCGCCAGCACCCGCACCGCGTGCGCCCCACCGATCGGGGCGAGGCAGTGACCGGCGGTGACGCCGTACATCACACCGCCCCGGTACGCGATGGAGTTCAACGTGCAGCCGTACTTCTCCCCATCGCTGTACTCGATGCGAATGCTGTCACCCGCATACATGGCCAGTGCTTGGGCTGGGGTGGCTGCCATGCCAAGCACGCCCGCTGCTGCGACGGTGAGGGACAAAACGGTGTTGCGCACCCGGCGCAGGCGGGAAGAGATCATGGCGAGGATTCTTCCACACCTTCAGGCATGCAAAAAGCGCGGGCCCCACTCCTCACAAGTGGGACCCGCGCTACAAGTGCTGTTGTCGTTGGACTGCTGCGTGCTGTTCTGACGCGCAGTCGTCGTCAAGCGGTGCTTATGCGCTTACGACCTCGAAGTTCACCTTGCCCTCCACGTCGTCGTGGAGGTTGACCTTGACCTGGTAGCCACCGGTCTTGGTCACCAGGCCCTTAGGCACGGTGATGCGGCGCTTGTCCAGGTTCGGGCCGCCGGCAGCCTTGACGGCGTCGGCGATGTCGGCAGCCTTCACGGAGCCGAAGAGCTTGCCGTTGTTCGCAGTGCGAACGGCAACCTTGACGCCGGTGAGCTGGTCGAGCTGGTCGCGCAGCTCCTTGGCGTGATCCAGGTCGCGGACCTGGCGCTCAGCCTGAGCACGCTTAATGTCTTCAATCTGCTTCTCTGCGCCGCGGGTAGCCGGGATAGCCAGGCCGCGCGGGAGCAGGAAGTTGCGTCCGTAACCGTTCTTGACCTCGACGACCTCGCCAGGTTCGCCAAGCTTCTCGACGGCAGCGGTGAGGATCAGCTTCATAATCCTAACCTTCCTTATGGTGAAAAATGCTTGATGTGTGGTTGTCGTTTAGAACGGTGGCTCATCGCCCGCGCCACCGAAGCCACCGGCCTCGGGTGCGGAACCCCACGGATCATGTGCAGGCTGCTGGGGCTGGTTCTGGCCGCCTTGGCCCTGGCCCTGGGTTTGGCCGCCGAAGCCGCCACCCTGGTTACCTTGGCCGCCGCCGAAACCGCCCTGGTTAAAGCCGCCCTGCTGCTGGTTCTGGCCGCCGAAGCCGCCACCCTGGTTGCCCTGGCCGCCGCCGTAGCCGCCCTGCCCGCCCTCACGCGGGTTGCGGTTGACGTTAGCCGTGGCGTACTTCAGGGACGGGCCGACCTCATCGACCTCGACCTCGAACACAGTACGGTTTTCGCCCTCTTTAGTTTGGTAGGAACGCTGCTTGAGCTTGCCGGTGACCACAACGCGCATGCCCTTGGTCAGGGACTCTGCGACGTTCTCGGCCATCTGGCGCCAGCAGTTACAGGTCAGAAACAGTGCTTCGCCGTCCTCGAACTGGTTCGTCTCCCGGTTATACGTACGTGGGGTGGACGCGATGCGGAAGTTCGCAACCGCGGCACCGCTCGGGATGAAACGCAGTTCCGGGTCAGCAACCAAGTTGCCGACAACGGTAATCGGGGTATCGCCTTGAGCCATGTTTCGTGAACCTTCCTACCTGCTGATCGTGTGGTTGTAGAGCCTACCGGTCTTACTTATCGGTACGCAGAACCTTGGTACGAAGAACGTTGTCGTTCAGGTTCAGCAGACGGTCGAGCTCCTTGACCGTGTCAGCCTCGCAGTCGAGGTTCACAACGGCGTAGATGCCCTCTTCCTTCTTGTTGATCGGGTAAGCAAGACGCTTCTTGCCCCACACATCAACGTTCTCCACCTTGCCGTTGTCCTTGCGGACAGTCTCCAGGAACTTATCCAGGGACGGGGCAACGGTGCGCTCATCCTGCTGCGGATCGAGGATGATCATTACTTCGTAGTGACGCACGGACCTCATCACCTCCTATGGTCTTAGTCTGTTCGGCCATAACCCTTGTGGTCATGGCAGGAGGGTCGTTGCGTCAAGCAACCTGAACAGACTACCCCACGGTTTGCACTGCTCAAAACCCTGGCCGCGGGGATGACATGAAAGACTCCGCATTGCGGACAATTGGCCGGCAACCAATCGTTGGCAGGCACCAACGGCTGGCGTTAGAACGGCAACCCCGGCAACTTCGGCAGAGCCGGCAGCGGGATGCCCAACGACGGCCCGACCGCCGCAACCGCAATACCCAAAGCTGCGAGAACTCCGACCACAAGGCCCACGATCGCGAGCGGGGATACCTCAACCTCACCCTGAGAACTCAAACTGCTCAAGCCCGCCTCACCGCGCAGCGAGTCGATGTTCCAATTACGAACCTCGTCAATGCTGGTCGGGTACTTCACCTCTCGGTTGCCGCCGTCTGCGCAGGCAACCCGCGCGTTCATATCCACTTCGAGGTACGCCGTCGTTCCCCCGATGGCGAGTTGGACATCGTCGGCGGCCAAGAACGTTTTCCGGAAAGTCTTCAGATCGGACTGGGACAGGTTGCCCTGCACAACGAAGCTCTTCCAGGCAACGTCTTCAAAGTCCTGCCGGTTCACGCTCTTGCCCCGCACACGGTTCGCCTCCTCAACACCAAGTGCGCTGACCGGCCGCTCCGAGATGCTGCCCTGTTTGATGCTCGGCTTTACCGCCCACACCTCGACCTTTGTAAGTTCCTCGGTGAGGTGTTGTGCCAGCACATGCTCCATACCTACCTGCTGGAGGCGTTCCGTGTACCGCTGCTCAGTGCGCTTTTGAGCCTCTTTGGCGTCTGCGAGCCTGCTCGCGAGATTCTTCTGTGCCTCCACAAGCTCTGCAAGCGAGGGTTCTGCCCGGAACTCCCGAACGATGTTCTCTGTTCCGGGGTACAGCACCTCAAATGCTTTCACCGCAGCGTTGGCGTACACCTCTTGTGTGCGCACGTTGGCCCAAGCGCTGTAGGTTGCCGCTTCCCGATCGTTCAGCTTTAACATGCAGATCCCGTTCGCCGCCAACACCATGGGCCCTTCATTCGGCCCGACTGTAGCGGCGACTGCAGCTGGGGCAAGGCCGCCCGCGACCAGCGATACGGCGAGCGGCAGGGTAAGAATTCGACGGTTCAACGCGGGCTCCTTTTTAGCAACAGCAGTCCGGTATCGGACACGGTGCTTTCAGGATATTTTCACCGAGCAGAACCCGCAGCAAAACGCGAAAATCTTCGGTCTTAGCGGTCGACGTCTAAAACGAGGCCGTCCTTATCGATATCAATGTCGATTTCGCCGAACTCCACCTCGAAGTAGCCGTCATCGTCCCACTCCACTTTGGCCTTGCCATCCTGGGCGGCCTTTAAGACGTCTTGGACTTCGGCTTCGGTCACGTTTTCGTCGACAAGATCCTTGCGCGCCTCGTCCGAGTAGCCGGTCACAGCGGCTGGGAGATCCTCGGACACAGCGGCTCCAGCGTTCGACGTTTCCGTCACCGTTTCGGGCGCGACGGTTTCAGTGACTGTTTCGGGCGCAGTCTCGCCAGAATCAGAACACGCCGCCACGGCAAGTCCTGCTGTGGCGGCGACTGTCAGGGCAACCATCTTCTTCGTAAGCATGGCCCCACTGTAACGACGAAGATCAGGTCGGGTTTGGCACCGCGACGAAAAGTGCGAGCGACACCGGGATGATCGTCATGAACACAAACGCAACCGCGCCGTAGATGATCGACTCTTTCTTGCGGCCCTTCGTTGCCATGTAGAACGACGCGCCGAACAGGGCAAACGCGATCAGGATAGAGACGATGCCGAGGACCGTTGCGGTGGTCATGGTTGCGTACTCACCGCCTCCACCTCAGGCTCGGGCGTGGGCTCGTCGATAAGCACAGGCTCTTTCCACTGCGCAGGCAGCGACATCAGCGGGTCGTGGCCGTTGTGCGCGTCGCGGACCTTGTCCGGGCGCTTGCCGAGCATTTGCTTGACGACGAGCACCATCACCGCCACGATAAACGCATCGCGCGCCAGGATGAAGATGTCCAGGAACCAACCCGGCACACCCATGTTGTCGTCGCCCATCATGTGCCACATCAGCACCGGCCAAACCATCATGTCCGCCACCATCCAGGACAGCAGCAGACGCCAGTACGGCAGTGCGAGGACCGCGGGAACCACGAACCACAGAGAGTACTGCGGGCTCCATACCTTGTTAAACAGCAGGAAGAAGCCGACGATGAGCACGATCAGTTCCGCAATGCGCGGGGTTTGCGGCGCACGCAGGCCGAGGATGAGGACGAACAGGCAGCCGAGCAGGAACAGGATCAGGGTGACGGCGTTGAGGATCACCGGGGCGCCCTCACCGGAGTCGAAGCCGGCCCACCCGAACTCGCGGGAGAGCACCGCGTAGATGGTGGTCCACTCCCAGCCGCGGTCGGTGTTGAGGCGGTTGAACTCGCTCCATGCGTCTGGGTAACGCAGGTACACCGGCGCGTTGACGGCGATCCAGGTGATGGCGGTGGCGCCGACCATCTTGAAGAACGGCACGAGGTCACGCTTGCGGATCGCCACAGTGAGGTACGCGCCGAGGATGAACAGCGGCCACAGTTTGAACGCGGTGCCCAAACCGACGAGCACACCGGCCAGCCACCACTTGCGGTTGCGCGCCGCGAGCATCGCTGCGACGGCGAAGAAGATCGAGGGGATGTCCCAGTTGGTAAACGCGTGGACGATCAGCAGCGGCGAACCGGCGACGAGCAGCGTGTCCCAGATGCGGTTGCCGGCAAGTTCCGCGACCATGCGGATGGTGATCACCCAGATGATGGACATCAGCAGTGCGGTGACGTAGAAGTACCAGCCGGATTCCGGCAGGAAGCTATCAGTCAGGAAGTAGGTACCGCGCGCGATCCAGGCGCTGAGCTGCTGGAACAGGCCAGCGAGCACCGGGTATTCCATGTAGCGGGTCAGGTCGTCTTCTACCCACGAGTAGGCGTAGACAAAGCCCGGCTGGTCCAGACCGCGTGCTCCGTAGAGCGGGATGATGTCGTTGTAGCAGGCAGCGACGAACTGGCGGTTGCCGTCCCAGTTGAGCTGCATGATGCCGTTGTCGTCCAGTTTGCCGCCAGCGCAGCGCGACTTCTGTAGTGCGCCGAAGGACAAGAAGATGTATGCGACGGCGATGATGGCGCGTAGCGGCGTCCAGAACCGGGCGCGGCCGATCTGGGCGAAGCGGCCCATTGGTCCGCCGAGGTAGTTCACCCAGCCGCGTGCCACCGGTTCGGTTTTGCCGGGCTGGACGCGGTCGGCCGGGTCCGGCCATGTGACGGTTGTTTGATCAGTCTGAGACATGCTGTTACTGGAACGCCTCCTGAACTTGGCCGATCACATCGTTGACAGCATCACGCAAGTCCGGCGCAGGCGCCGGTGCGGGAGCAGGTGCAGGTGCCGGTGCTGGCGCGGGAGCCGGTGCTGGTGCCGGAGCAGGTGCTTCGCTCGGAGCGGAAGATGCAGCCGACTCGGATTCCGTCGGCGCAGTCCCGGTAGCCGAGTTTTGGGTTGCCGGAGTGGAGTAGTAACCACCCAGGCCAACGCCACCCTTGTAGGCGTTCACGCCCCAGTACACCGGGCTTGCCGGCTCGAAGTACTCAAAGTCTTGATCCGCCAGCTCAGTGTCCAGGACCTGCTTCCAGATCTGCGACGGCGTGTTCGAGCCCCACATGATGCCGCCCCACTCATTGAAGATGGCGGAGGTGTTGTCGGCGGTACCGACCCACACGGCCACAGCGAGCTGCGGGGTGGAGCCGACCATCCAGGCGTCCTTGTTCATGCCGGTGTTGCCCAGCTGTGCAGTGCCGGTCTTTGCCGCGGACGGGCGGCCGCCAGCGAGCACCGCGTTGGAGTACGCCGGCACGGTCTGCATTGCTTCGAGGACGTTGTCCGCCACCTGCTCGGAGACGCGACGTTCGGTGTAGTTGCGGTCCACCTCGTAGAGGACCTCACCGTTGGCGTCCACAACCTTTTCCACGAAGTGGGTTGGGTGCATGGCGCCGCGGTTGGTCAGGGTTGCCACTGCGGTAGCCATGTCCAGCACGCGCGACTGGTACTGGCCCAGCACGATGCCTTCGTAGGGCTGGCCGCCGTTTTCACGCAGCGTTACAGGGATGCCCGGGATGGACTTGGCCACGCCGAGGGCATGCGCCATGTCGGCGGTGTCCTGGGTGGTGTTATCCAATTCGTCCTGGATGCGCATGTAGGCGGTGTTGGAGGAGGTGCGGGTGGCTTCCTTCATGGACAGCATTCCGCCTCCGCCGCCGTCCCAGTTGGTCACGACGTGGTTGCCCGGCAGGGTCACCGGGGAAGAATCGAACATGGACGTCAGCGGGATGCCCTGCTGCAGGGCGGCCGCGAGCGCGAAGATCTTGAACGTCGAACCCGTTTGCAGGCCCGCGTTGGCGTAGTCCCAGCCAGACGGGTCGTCGCCGCCGTAGTAGGCGCGCACGGCACCGGTACTCGGCTCGATGGCAACGACGCCGGAGCGGGCGTCATCCTGTAGGTAGGACAGGCGCTGACGGGTGATCTCTTCGACGTTTTGCTGGGTGCCGGCATCGATCGTGGTGGTGATCTGCAGGCCACGGTTGGTCAGGTCGTCCTCGGTGATGCCAATGGTGGCCAACTCCGCCACAACCTGGTTTTTAATCAGGCCATTTGCGCCGGTTGCTTCCGTGTAGGCCGAGTAGGTGGCCGGGTCACGGGTCTCCGGGTAGTGGGCGGCCGCGCGACGCTCCTGGGTGATGGCGCCGGTTTCCACCATGCCGTCCATGACGTAGTTCCAGCGGCCTTCCGCGGCTTCGCGGTTGGTCCACGGGTCAAGCTGGCTCGGCAGCTGGATCGACGCGGCCAGGACTGCGCCCTCCTCCAGTGTGAGCTGGGAGGCTGGTTTGTTGAAGTAGGCGTGCGCTGCGGCTTCGATGCCGTAGGCGTTGCGGCCGAAGTAGACCGTGTTCAGGTAGGCGCGCAGAATGTCGGCCTTTTCCCACTGGTTGGTCATCTTCACCGAGTAGACGAGCTCTTTAGCTTTACGCTCGTAGGAGTGCTCGTTGCCCACCAGTGCGTTCTTCACGTACTGCTGGGTGATGGTGGAGCCGCCACCTGCGGATGCGTTGCCGGTGAGCTGCCCGATGGCGGCGCGAGCGAAGCCTGTCGGGGAGAAGCCGGAGTTGGTCCAGAAGTCACGGTCTTCTGCCGCAAGCACCGCGTTTTGGACGTCTTCGGGCACCTGGTCAAGCGGGATCTGCTTACGGTTGCCTTCCGGCGGGACGATGCGGGCGAGTTCCTTGTCGCCGTCGCGGTAGAAGATGTTGGAGATCTGCGCCGTTTCAATCTTGCCCGGCTCGGGCACCTCGGCGCGCGCGTAGCTCCAGAAGAACCACGCCAGCGGGATCGCCGCAATCATGGCCAAGAACAGCAAGAACGCGATAAACCACTGCCATGCGCGCGACCGTTTCTTGGTTGTGACGGTCGTTGAGCCGTTGCTTTTCTTCTTGGCGGTCGTGTCGCCGCCGTTGTCTTTATCTGACACTCGTTTTTCCCTGCGCAATTTGACTCGCGGCCCCCGCGGGGAGGGCGAAACCGCGAGCTACCTACTCGTTTTCTATGCACACCCTACCCGGCCAACGCGAAATCACACTACTGGTACTGCAGTGACTTCCTTTAACAGATGGTTCCACTTGCAGTCGCGGCAAACCTCCACGAAGTGGACGGTGATGGGGCCGACCTCGTGCACCATGCGGTCGATTTCTTCTGCGCTGCGGGCGGTGCCGGTGCGTCGGCCGAGTTTTTCGCTGTACACCCAGGTAATCTCCCGCAGTTCGGCGCCACAGATGGGGCAGGGTCGTGGGGATGCGGTGCCGTGGTGTTCGGCGGCGGCACGGAGGATGAAGTCGGCGTCGCAGGCGTCGTCGATACGCATGCGCCCTGCGTTGAGCTCGCGCAATGCGTGGCGACGACGCCACTCGTGCGACACCTCACCCTCATACACAAACATCTGCGCAATGGTAACGCCGTTTTCGGTGCGTCGCCGACGCCACATATGATGTTGATGTTCAAACGATTGCTAGCGACACTGCCACTTCGAGGAGCCACGACGTGAGCCACCACGCTGTATCCCCCGAGTCTGCACGCCTACCGAACACTGTCGATTCGGATGCTCCTCTCCGCGTTGCGGTTGGCTGGGACACCACAAGTAGCGAAGCCGTCGAGTTCGCCGCCTGGCTCGGCCGCTCCCTGCCGATGAAGGTGCAGGTCATGGCATCTGCGCAACTGCCGCCGATCCAGGCGCTGACAACCTCGGCGAAGAGCCGCAAGAAGCAGCTGAAGAAGATGCGCGAAGAGTTCCACAAACGCGTGGTCGATGAACTCGACGGGCAGATCCCGAAATCGCAGTGGTCCAAAGAGGTGGCCACGCTCAAGGACGGCAAAGATACCGTCCGCTCGCTTCTCGACAACGCCTTAGAGTTCAACGCTGACCTCATCGTCATGGGCTCCCGCGCAAAATCACCCAAGGGCCGACTACGCCCGTCCAGCGTTACGGACGAAATGCTCTACTCCTCCCCCATCCCCCTCGGGCTGGCACCGCGCGGAGTGAAGCTGTCTAAGAAGGGCATCACGCGCGTGACCTACGCCGTGGTGGACACCGACGGGAAGAAAGAGCCCGAGTTTTACGGCCTGGACTACGCCACCGCCCTCGCGTGCGCGCTGCACCTGCCGCTGCGCATCATCGCGTTCTCTCCGACGAGTTACGACGAGCACGGCCCGAAATGGTACGAACGCACCCTCGGCATGCTTGACCACGCCCGCGACCGAGCCTGGGAGTACGCATGCGAACTCTCCCCCGACCGCCTCGACCATTTCGACGTGACCAGCTCCGTGTCCACCGGCAAGAGCTGGAAGCGCTCGATTGACTCGGTGAAGTGGCGCAAGGGCGACATCATGTGCCTGGGTTCGCAGCCGTCGCCGAATCTGCGCACGGTGTTTTTGGGCACGCTCGAAGGCGAGTTCATCCGCTACGCGCCTGTGCCCGTCATCGTCTGTCCGGAGGCAGCGAAGTAGGTTAGGGCGTATGCGCGACCATCCTGAAAACGACCTGCACTCCCCCGCCGACCGCTTCTCCCGCGTTCGCCCGGAGCCCCGTTCCTTTGATGAGTTGGCGGATGCCCCGGATCCGCTGGAGGTAGACCGGCGCAATAAGCGCTCCACCCGTCAGGCGATCACGTGGGCGCTGGGCACCGTTGGGGTCACGTTCCTGTTGGCGTTTGTGTTAGGCCTGGTCGCCCGCCTGCAGGGCGGGCCGCTGTGCAGCGACGGCGACGCCACTTGGCTGTGCACCCCAACCTGGCGCACCACCTGGGCTGTAGTCACCTCTCTCCCACCGATCGCCGGCCTGATTGGCTGCGCGGTGATCATGGTGCGCAAACTCAACCGCTACGAGCGCTGGATCCCGTGGATGGGCGTGTTCTGGATCCCGCTCGTGCCGTTCACCATGGCGTGGCTGATTCTGACTATTGGGATGCTGGCGACGATGTAGTTGCGCACTGCGCACAGTACGGGTTCTTCTCCCGGCAGGCCTCGCAGCTTAAGTACTGCTGGCGGCACTCCGGCTCGTTGGCGCAGTTGTAGAACTGGTTGGTCGCCTCCCCGCAGTGCACGCAGTGGCCGAGCTGGACGTAGTCCGGGTCGTCCGCGGAACCGAATTCGGTGTGCATGCGGTCGTCGAACACGTAGAGGGAGCCCTCCCACAGGCCGGAGTTGCCGAAGGCTTCGCCGTAGCGGACGATGCCGCCGTCGATTTGGTAGACCTCTTCGAACCCGCGGTTGATCATCAGGCTGGACAGCACCTCGCAGCGAATGCCGCCGGTGCAGTACGAGATGACCGGCTTGTCCTTCATCCAGTCGTACTTGCCGGACTCGAGCTCTTTGATGAAGTCGTGAGTGGTTTCCACATCTGGCACCACCGCGTTTTTAAACCGTCCGATCTCGGCCTCGCGGGTGTTGCGCCCGTCGAAGAAGACCACGTCCGGGTTGGCCTCCACAAACTCGTTGACCTGCTGCGGAGTGAGGTGTTTTCCGCCGCCGATCACACCGTTTTCATCAACCTTCAACTCCCCCGGTGCGCCAAACGCCACGATCTCGTCGCGGGCTTTGACGCTGAGTTTCGGGAAGTCTTCGGCACCGCCTTCGGACCACTTGAATTCGATGCCTTTGAAGTACTCTTTGGTCTTCTTCGCGTAGGTTTTGCAGGCGCGGATGTCGCCGCCGACGGTGCCGTTAATGCCGTGTTCGGAGACGATAATCCTGCCGGTCAGGCCGAGCCCTTCGCACAGGTCACGCTGCCACAGACGCACCGCGTCCGGGTCGGCGATGGGCTGGAACTTGTAGTAGAGCAGGATTTTGCTGGTCATGCCTGGCAGTCTACGTCGAGCGGGTCCGTTCTTTGTAGGCGTATACGTCGCGCGTGTACACGCGGCGGTGTGTACCGACTCTGTGGCCGGGCAGTGTGCCTTCGTCGATAAGCTTGACCACGTATGGACGAGACACGTTGAGCAGGTCAGCTACCTGCTGGGTGGTCATTTCATCTTCGGGGCTGGGTGGGCGCATGAGGCGCCCCTCCGCAAGATCCTCGAGCAGATCACGGATCCAGGCAGCGGTCTGTTTGGGTAGCGTGACTTCCTCACGCTGGTCAGCTCGGGCGGCAGCAATGCCGTCGTTGAGCTGAGCCAACGCGGTCTCCACCGGCGGTTGTTGTACAGGCATACAGGCGACCATAAACCACAAATACAACGAGCGGAGCCGTTTTAAAGAAGAAATCTAAGATTTTCTTAGCGTTTGTGGTACAGCCCTTTTCGCCAGTACTGCGGCTCAGACGTTGCAAGCACGCCAAGGTTGCGGAAAATGCCCTCGTCCACAGAACCAAGGATCGCCGTGATGTGAGCATCGCAACCACGAAGGGACTTCAGGTGCTCCAGCGCGAGCGCCGCGTCCGGGTTCGACGCCGCCGACACGGACAAGGCAATAAGTACCTCGTCGGTGTGCAGGCGCGGGTTGACCGAACCCAGGTGGCGGGTCTTCAGCGACTGGATCGGCTCGATGGAATCGGGGGAGAGCAGGTGCACATCGTCGTCGATACCCGCGAGCTGCTTCAGGGCATTGAGCAGCACCGCAGCCGAAGGTCCGAGCAGGTCAGAAGTCTTACCGGTGACAATGCGGCCGTCCGGCAACTCAAGTGCCGCACCCGGCTTGCCGGTCGCCTCCGCGACGTCGAGCGCCGGGGCAACCACAACGCGGTCCTGCACAGAGAGATCCGCCTTGCGCATCACGTTCATCACACGGTCAGAGATGGAGGAGTCGGAGCCGATGCGGCGTTCATCGACACGCGATGCAAAGTAACGGCGAATGATTTCCTGCTGGGCGGCGTGGCGGCAGGCCTCGTCGTCGGAAATGCAATAGCCCGCCATGTTGACACCCATATCGGTCGGGGACTGGTACGGCTCGGTACCCGTAACCTCACGCAGCAGCGTCTTCAGCAGCGGAAAGACCTCAATGTCGCGGTTGTAGGAGGTGACCTTCTCCCCGTAGGCGTCGAGGTGGTACTGGTCGATCACGTTGATATCGTCCAGGTCCGCGGTGGCCGCCTCGTAGGCCAGGTTCACCGGATGGGAGAGGGGCAGGTTCCAGATGGGGAACGTCTCAAACTTGGCGTAACCTGCGGCAATGCCTCGCTGGTTCTCGTGGTAGACCTGCGACAGGCAGGTGGCCAGCTTGCCGGAGCCAGGTCCCGGCGCGGTCATGACAATCAGGTCGCGGGAGGTTTCCACATAGTCGTTGCGGCCAAACCCTTCTTCGCTGACCACCTTGGCGGTGTCGTTGGGGTAGCCAGGGATCATGTAGTGGCGCGACACCTTCAGGCCAAGGCGGGAAAGACGCTCGAGGAACGCCTCCACGGTGCGGTTGTGTCCGTCGAGTTGGGTGCACACCACATTTTCGACGAGGAATCCGCGGTCGCGGAACACATCCACAAGACGCAGCACGTCATCTTCGTATGTAATACCCAGGTCCGCGCGCACTTTTTGGCGGATGACATCGCCAGCGTTGAAGCAGATGACAATTTCCACTTCGTCCTTGATGCGGTCAAGCATGGCGATTTTGTTGTCCGGAGTGAATCCGGGGAGAACACGGGAGGCGTGGTTGTCGTCGAAAAGCTTCCCACCCATCTCCAGGTAGAGTTTGCCGCCTACCTCGGCTCTCCGCGCTTGGATGTGCTCGGACTGCATTGCAATATATTTTTCGCGGTCAAAACCGGTCGTGTACGGCATGCGCGCAATTCTATTGCTTTGCTGCGACACCACGCACCCCGCT
Source organism: Corynebacterium sp. HMSC070H05 (assembly GCF_001837615.1). NCBI lineage: Bacteria > Bacillati > Actinomycetota > Actinomycetes > Mycobacteriales > Corynebacteriaceae > Corynebacterium > Corynebacterium sp. HMSC070H05. The sequence continues at coordinate 64,481 of NZ_KV833345.1, read as the reverse complement.
ACCTCCACACGGTGGTAGCGCTACGGTGGCAGGCATGTTTTCCTCCACGTTTACCGCCGACCAGATCCGAGCTGCGGAAGCACCCCTGCTTGCGGCGCAGGAGTTCGAGGACCAGTTGATGCAGTCCGCGGCCCACGCCGTGGCGGAGGTAGCCAACGTGATGCTCGCTGGGGTTACTGAGACACGCGCCCGGGTGCTCGTGCTTGCAGGCCCTGGCGGCAACGGGGGAGACGGCCTCTACGCCGGCGCGGAATTGTTGCTGGCAGGCCACCGGGTGGATGCGGTGTTGCCCACAGGCTCGGCGCAGGAGCGTGCCCTGCGGGCGTTCACGGCAGCCGGCGGGGAGGTGCTGGAGGAACTCCCGGAGCAGTGGCAGGACTACGCCCTGGTTATCGACGCGATGACGGGCATCGGCGCGACCGGCGAGGTACGCGAGAACCTTCGCCCCGCAGTCGAGTTAGCCAACGCACTCAACGCCCAAGTGCTGGCCGTGGACTTGCCCACCGGTGTGGAGGCCGACACCGGCTGGGCAGGGCAGTGCCACGTCAACGCCGATGTGACGGTCACCTTCGGCGGGTGGCGCCGCGCCCACGGGCTCTCGCCAGCGTGCGGGGTGCAGTTGCTCGCCGACATCGGATTGCCGGGCAAGCGCCTGCACGAAACGCTCGGCGACCAACTCACCTTGTGGGCAGAGGATGGCCCGCCGCTGTTGATTGCAAACCGGGCGGTGCTGCCGGAGCAGAAGTGGTCCGAGCAGAAGTGGCCCGACGGGATACAGACCCTGTGGCAGCCACCGCTCCAAGACATCGCGCCGGGGCCTGAGGACGACAAGTACACCGGCGGCGTGGTCGGCATCCGTGCAGGCAGCGGCGACTATCCCGGCGCGGCTATCTTGTCTACTGCGGGCGCGGTGAACGCCACCCCGGCGATGGTGCGCTACGCGGGCCCGCAGGCGGTGGAGGTGGTGCGGGCGCACCCGGAGGTCGTCGCTACGCACACGCTCCAGGATGCTGGCAGGGTGCAGGCGTGGGTGTTCGGGCCGGGCGCGGGCACTGACGAGGCCGCGGCGGAGGAGTTGCGGTGGGTGCTCGGCCAGGAGGTGCCTGTGCTTATCGACGCCGACGGCCTGACCCTCCTCACCCAACACCCCAACCTGCGCGAACAGGTGGCCAAGCGCGAACAGATGACGGTGCTGGCCCCGCACGACGGCGAGTTCGCCCGCCTACGCGAGGCGGCCAACGTGGGGGAGAGCGACCGCATGGCCGAGACCATCGCGCTGGCCGCCGCGCTGCAGTGCACGGTGGTACGCAAGGGGCGGGTGACGGTGATTGCGCACGAGGGCGACCCGTACACGGCGTACGCGATCGACGCGGGGCATTCCTGGGCGGCGACTCCGGGATCGGGCGATGTGCTCGCGGGCATTGCGGGCGCGCACCTGGCGCTCATGCATGCCAAGCGGCTATGGGAGGAGGTCGCACTCGCCGGCGCGGTGGCCGTGCACGCTTTGGCTGCGAAACTGGCCGCTGCTACTGCGTACGGTGACGCGACGGCGCCAGCGAGCCGGATCGCCGAGTTCATCCGCCCCGCAACCGCGAAGATGCGAAATGATGCTTGATGCGGTCGTGATCGGCGGCGGCCAGTCCGGCCTTGCCGTGTCGTATTACCTACGCAAATACGGCGTGAACTTCGTGGTTTTGGATGCCGCCGACGCTCCCGGTGGGGCGTGGCCGAACTACTGGGACTCGCTGACGCTGTTTTCGCGCGCGGAGTTTTCCAACCTGCCGGGTTGGCCGATGCCTTCGTTTGATGGGTATCCGCCGCGTGATCATGTCGTCGATTATTTAACGCGCTACGAGGCCCGCTACGACCTTCCCATTCGCCGTGGGCAGCGTGTGGAGCGTGTGCTTATCGACGACACTGGCTTCACCATCCGCCCCCAAAACCTCCACGCCCGCAACGTGGTGGTTGCAACCGGGATCTGGTCTGCGCCGTTCGTGCCGTTTGTGCCGGGTGAGTTCTCGGGCAGGCAGTTGCACTCGGCGCACTACACGCGACCGGGAGATTTCGCAGGCCAGCGCGTCGCGGTCGTCGGTGGCGGTAACTCGGGTGCCCAGATCACGGCGGACCTCGCGCTAGCCGGGGTAAAGGCGCAGTGGCTGACACGTTCTGCACCGGGTTTCATGCCGGACGACGTGGACGGTTCCACGCTGTTTCGCCGCAATCGTGAGCGCCTCACTGCAATTGCGAAGGGGGAGCCAGATCCGGGCGGGGTGGACTTCGGCGGAGAGATCGTCGTCGTACCGGAGGTGCGCCGAGCGCGCGACGCCGGCCTGCTTCAGGCGCGTCCGATGGTGGGTTCGCTCGACGAGGTGGACGCGGACGTGATCATCTGGGCAACCGGGTTTCGACCGGCCCTCGGGCCTATCCGCGGGCTGCCCCGGGACACGCCTGGTTTGTACGTGTTAGGGTTTGACAACATCAACGGACCGGGTGCCGGAACGATTCGAGGGGTGAGCCCGTTTGCCCGCGATATTGCGGCTCGGATCGCCGATTCTGTTGGCGCACACCGTCGCAGGTAAGCACGCTTCGACAAAATTACATAGGTGTTATTTAGGCCTTGACGTGGAAAAATAGCCCTTTTCGGGGATACATTCACCTTTTCGTTACATGAGAGTTTCCTGAGTAGCACTAACTCAGCTTTCTCCAACCAGCACGTACGTTAATTAAGCACGGAATGAACCGTACTTGAGACGCAGGTCACCCTACTCACGAAGGGTGAATAGTTGGACATCTGCGCTACGCTTACTTATGTGTTAAATAAACGGAGGATCGCAGCGCTTGCCCTGACAGCTACTACAGCAGCGGCTGTCACTGCCGTGCCCTCCGCCGACGCGGCCACTGTAGGCAAGCCCGAAAACGGCGTGTGCTCATTGCAAATGAGCATTGCAGAAAAGGATTTCGCCGCAGCATTGCCGCGAGACCTTAGGAGCCCCCAAGCGCAGCAAAAACAGCAGTGGACCAACGCCTTCGAGGTAGCGTTCCCGGAAGCTGCGCCCATCGCACAAGAATTCCTCGAAGCATTCAACGGCCCATACTTCAGGCAGTTCCATGCCAACCGCAACGCTGAAACCGCCCGTTGGGAAGACCGCATCGCTGCCGCCGCAAATGTAGATCCGGCAGGCGCAAAGTGGTACTTCACCGAAGTCATGAACAGCGTGCTGGTATCCAGCGAAGACGGACTGGCGCTGGATCATGTTGAGTTCTGGCGTGTTGTGGATGACGCCCTTGAAAGTGGCACCATCAGCGCCACTGACCCACGCGACATTTACCCCTCCTTCCCGCAGGAAGTGAGCAACAGTCGTCTCGAGGGCGCTCTGGCAGACATGCCGGCAGACCAGCGCAAAAAGTGGGTAAACGCGCACGCCTCGTCCAAGGAAGCCATCGGCTCGGTCAATGCGGCACAGTTCCGCGATGCCTTCAAGAAGGCACGCGAGGCCTGCGCCAATGGTGGCGGCTCGGTCACTCTGCCCGTCGCTCCCAAGCCGACCACTCCGTACGACGTGCCACCGGTACAGCGCGGCAAGGACAAGCCTGGCAAGACCACAGAGCCGTCCACACCGACTGAGTCGAAGACCACCACCAACATCAGCGTTGACTTCTCCACCTCGGTTGAGCGCCAGAAGAACGAACCACAAGCGTCGATGCCTGTCGGTGCGATCATCGGCATCGTCGTCGCTCTGTTGACAATCATTGGTGGCGCTGGGGCAGCATTTGTCATGGGCGGGCGATAGGCGTAATTTGGCGCGGTGTCCAACACCGCGAAAACCCCCCAGAAAACCCCGGGCCAATTCCCCTTCGTACCACTGGCGGCGATGAGTTTCGCCGCCTTTGTTTATGTCACTTTCGAGATGTTCTCGGTGGGGCTCATCTCCCCGATGGCGCGAGACCTCGGCGTCTCCGAAGGCCAAATTGGCCTCCTCATGAGCGTCTATGCGGGCTTGGTCGCAGTGGTGACCATCCCGCTGATCCACTTCACACGCAGCGTCAATAGGCGTCCGCTGCTTATCGCCACTCTGGCGTTTCTCCTCGGCGGGATCGTGCTGCAGGCAACAGCCAGCAACTACTGGATGCTGGTGGCCGGGCGCGTCACCGCAGCATTTACACACGGCGTGTTCTGGTCGCTGGTCAACCCGATGGCGGCACGCATCGCTCCCGCCGGGCAGACAGGTAAAGCGGTGGCTGCGGTGTCCATCGGCTCTACCTTGTCGCTGGTTGCTGGCTCGCCGCTGACCACTGCGTTGGGCACGATGATCGGCTGGCGGGCGTCCACGTGGGTGCTTGGCGTAGCGACGATCGGCGCGCTGGTCACCCTGATCGCTACCCTGCCAAGCCTGCCGGCGGTGCCACCGGCGAACAGGGCGAAGGCGACGAACACGAAGTCCGCCATCCCTTCGCTTGTGGTGTACGTGCTGCTCGCGGTGACGGGTATCTTCTCCACCTTTACGTACTTGGCGCTGCTGGTGGAAGGCACCGCCGGCCACGCGTATGTGCCGTTCGGCGTGTCCCTGTACGGCATCGCGGGCTTGGTCGGCATCACGATCGCCGGCCGGAGGGTGGATAGCCGAATGATCCGGCTCAATGCCCTGGCCGCTGCCGTGATGGTGGTGTCCGCCATCGCAGGTTTGCTCGCGCTCGGTGCCGGAAGCGGCCTAGGCATGTTCGCGGTGATCGCCGTGTTCGGCATGGCCGCCGGTGCGCTGCCCACGGTGGCCACCACCATCTTCTTGCACGCAGGCCAGCGCAACCAGGACCTGGCAAGTTCGGTGTACGTGGTCACCTTCCAGGTCGGCATCGCATCCGGTTCCGCGGTTGGTGCTGCGGTGGTGGATGCGGGCTACTTGTCCGGCACCCTGATCTCTACCGGCGTGCTCGGCGCGCTGGCGTTTACGGTGCTGGCGCTGTGGTCGCGCACGCTCCTGCGCTAGCGCCAGCGATTAAAGCACCAGACATACAAACCCCAGACATATAAGCGCAGTCTTATGCGTAGACCGGGGTGCGTGCGTTGACGCCAACCTCGAAGACCTCGTCTCGCGGATTGATCAGCGAGCGGTCGTGGGTGACAAACCCGCAGGCAATGTTGCGCTCTTCAACCAGGTCACGCAGCAATTTCACAATCTCCTGGGAGCGATCGTGGTCGAGGGCGGCGGTGGGCTCGTCGGCAAGCAAAAGCTCTGGCTCACCCATCAACGCGCGGGCGATGCCGACGCGCTGGCGCTGACCGCCGGAGAGCTCGCCCATACGGCGATCGCCAAGACCCTCGAGGCCGACCTTGGCCAGGAGCTCGTCGGCACGGTCGGGGCGCGGCTTGATGCCGCGGATGTCGTCGGTGACCAGCAGCTGGTCGCGAACGTTGAGCGCGGCGATCAGGTTGGCCTGCTGGAAGATCATGCCGATCTTGTCGCGGCGCACATCGTTGTTCACCTCAACGCCGTTGAGCGTGGCGGTGCCGGAATCCGGTGTGATCAGGCCCGCGGCGACGGAAAGCATGGTGGATTTGCCGGAGCCGGACTCGCCAACAATGAAGGTCAGCTCGCCGGGCTTGGCGGTGAAGTTCATGTTGTCCAGCACGGTTCGCATTTCCTGGCCGTCCTGGAAGGCGACGGTGACATTCTTCAGTTCAAGCATTATGCGGCACCTCCAAGGGCCTGTTGAGGGTTAACTTTGGTGATGGAACGGGTGGCGATCAGTGCTCCGACCATGCCGAGCGCCCAGATGGCAACTGGCGGGGCGACGGCGGTGAGTGCGGTCAGGGAGAACGGTGCAGCGCCCTGCATCGCCAGCCCGAGGCCGAAGGCGACCACGCCTCCGATCAGCGCACCTGCACCGAGCAGCACCGCGGACTGGCCGAGTGCGTCCTTGAGCAGGTACTTGTTCGATGCGCCGATGGCCTTCAGGATGGCCAGGTCGCGGGTACGCTGCATCGTCCACACGGTGAGGAACGCGACGATGACAAGCGCGGCGATGGCGTAGAGGAAGCCCTGGATGAGCTTCAGCGAGCCCTGCTCAGAGGAGTACGCGGGCAGGCCCTCGAAGGACTCCTTCAACGACACACCGCCGCCGACCTCGTGGTCGGCGAGCAGCACGGTGCCGTCGGCGTCGGTGTGCATGATCTCTTTCCAAAAGTCCGTGGGCACCCACAGGACAGGGGAGTGGGAGAACGCCAGGTCCTCGCCGATTGCACCGACGGTGATGGCCTTGCCGGCGACGGTGATCTCCTCGCCCTGCTTGAGTTCAAGGCCCGGCGCGGCAACCGCCTCCTTGCCCAGCGTCTGGCCGCCCGGCAGCACGGTGCCTTCCGGCAGGGACAGGATGGACACTGCGGCGTCTTCGCCGTTTGCCTTGGTCAGCAGCATTTGGCTGGTGCCAAGCGGGGTCATGCCGTCGCGAGCCTCCACGCGCGAGGTGGTAAACGACAGGTCTTCCGGGTCCTGGAAGACAACGGATTCCGGCTCGAGCGCTTCAAGTGCTGAGGTGTTCTGCTTGCCCAAGCCTGCGGTCAGGCCGGTCAGCACAACCACCAGCAGGGTGATCAGGGTGACCGTGCCCACGATCAGCCCGAAGCGCCCCTTGGCCGACTTCATTTCTCTCAAACCTACGAACATGACTCCGATTATGGCTTTGACCTGCACTGTTTCACATCGGGCGGGCGGTTGAAATCCCAATCAACCGATCGGTTGATCTACGCTCAGTCCTATGTTGTCCACGACCCGGATTCTGGATTTGTTGCGCGTGAGCTTGCACGTGCTGGTCGCCGTATTGCTTGTGGTGGGTCTTATGGGGCAATTGCGTATCGACGACCCCCTGCCCGGCCTCGTTCTCTCCACCGTCTTCGCCGCTGTGTACATGGCGGGCACGGTGTGGCACTACGAGGGCCGGGCCTATCCAAGTTGGGCGCCGTACGCGTGGCTGGCGGTCGTGGCCGCGCTGTGGGTGGGGCTGGTGCAGGTTTCCGCGGACTTCGTGTGGCTGGAGTTTCCGCTGGTCATGCTGGCATGCGTGATTCTGCCGCGATGGTGGGAATTGGTCGCTGCGGCCGGCTTACTGTGTGTGTCCCTGGTGGCGGTGGCAGCGCCGGGTGGAAATATCGGTGCGGTGGTGGGGCCGTCGATAGGCACGGTGCTCGCGGTGTTCATCGTGCACGCGTACCGGGCGCTGCGTGCGGAGGCGGACCACTACAAGCAGATGGCGGAGGATCTGCGCTCGGCCCAGCGGGAGCGCGCCGCGGCGGAGCATGCGGCGGGCGTGGCGCAGGAGCGAGCACGCCTGGCGCGCGAGGTGCACGACACGATGGCGCAGGGGCTCAGTTCGATCGTGCTGCTCGGCCGCGCGCTGGATAAGCAGCTCGGCGACGACGCCGCGGCGCGCGAGACCCTGGACGTGATTCGCTCGACGGCGGCGGACAACCTGGCGGAGGCGCGCCGCTTCGTCAAAATCAACTCGGCGGACACGGTCTCGGTTGAAGACAAACCCCAGCGTGTGGCACTTCCGACACGGTTGGAGCGGCTTGCCCAGGCGGCGTCGGACCGCCAGCGCGCGCTCGGCGAGCCACTAGAGGTGCAGGTCAATGCGGTGGATCTGCCGGAGCCGGCGGCGTCGGTAGCTGAGCGCATGGTGCGCGAGGGGTTGAGCAACATCGTGCGCCACGCGGGCGCATCTAAGGCGGTGATCACGGTGGATAAGCTGGGCGCGACCGCAACCATCGACGTCTTTGACAACGGCCGCGGCATCTCCGGCAAGGAGGGCTACGGGCTCAAGGGCCTGCGCGCCCGCGTGGAGGAGATCGGTGGGGAACTTTCGGTGGAGGGCAACGTCCTCGCCGCGACACTGCCTGTGGAGGAGCAATGACGCTGCGCGTAATGCTTATCGACGACCACCCGGTCGTCCGCGCCGGCCTTCGCGCCGTTCTCAACTCGTTCGGCGACATGGAAGTGGTGGCTGAAGCCGCCGACGGCGACGCCGACGTGCCCGAAGGCGTGGACGTGGTGGTCTCCGACATTCAGATGCCCGGCGCGTCCGGAATCGACCTGACCCGCCGTTTGGTCAAGGCGGGCGGGCCGCCGGTGCTCATCCTGACCACCTACGACACGCAGGCCGACGTGGTCGCGGCGGTGGAGGCCGGCGCGATGGGCTACCTGCTCAAAGACGCGCCGGAGGATGAATTGCATGACGCGGTGGTGCAGGCGTCGAAACGCAAGCGCGTGCTCTCTCCGCAAGTGGCGAATGTGCTGGCAGACCGCCTGGTCAACCCCGACGAGGCTCTGTCCGCCCGCGAGATCGAACTGCTTCGCGCACTGCAGACGGGCGCGTCGAACCGGGAGATCGCCGAACAGCTCTTCATCTCCCAAGCCACGGTGAAAACCCACCTGATCCACATCTATACAAAGTTGGGCGTGGACAACAGAACAGCTGCCGTAGAGCAAGCTCGGCAGCGTCGCATCATCTAGTGTGTCCCGTATGACTTTCATCGAGCTGCATACTGGGCCCTGGCGCGCCAGTACCTGCTTACTGGGGCTCAGCGGCCCGCATGACGCGCCAGTTGGCTTGGCCAGCCTGACCTGGCGCCATAACGGCTCGCTGCGTACCGGCGACGATTTGGACCGCCCTCAAGGGCAGATGTTCATCGAGGCAGATGCGTTGCCCGCCCGCCAGCAAATCGCCGAACCTGAGGCGTTTCCGCTGCGTACCGTGACCACTCGAACCGCCGGCGAGGCGTACGTGTTCATCGGTGAAATGTTCGGCCGCAAAGGAGAAATTGAGACGCTCACGCCGTGTGTCGCAGCGCAGATGACGCTTGCCACGGACGCTGAACTTGCGATGACGCTCAACCCTGACTTCGAGTACGCCATCATTGCCTGCGACGGCGATATCGAGGTCAACCGCTCCTCGGTGGTCTCTCACTCCCACATGCTCATTGGTCCGGGTGAGCGCACGCTCGGTTTGGAGAACCGTTCCGAGCATTTCACCCACGTGCTGGTGTTAGGTGGCCTTCCCGAGTAACACGAACCGGGGAGATCTTGCCCACATATAGGCCACTTACCGTGCAGACATGCGGTAACAGCGCAATAATCGGATAGTGCTATATATTCTGATTGCTGTCTTGGCCGTCGCTGCCGTCGGCTACTTCATTTACAAAAAAGTCCACGCCGCCTCCGCCATTTTCGCAGTCGGTGTGCTGCTGCTCATGATCGCCGCCGCAACCGGCCGCATCGACTACGCCTCAACCGAGTTCGAATCTTCCGGCAACGCGTTCTACGACGAGTTGCTCATCATCGAGGCCCTGTTCAAGTCCCGTTTCGCCGGCACCGGCATGGCAATTATGGTGCTGTTCGGTTTCGTCGGCTACATGCGCCACATCGGCGCCGACGCAAAAACCGTAGTGGCACTGTCTAGCCCGCTGCGTCGCTTCAACGGCTCCTACTGGCTCGTACCCATCGGCTACTTGGTGGCGACGCTGCTGTCGTTCGTGGTGCCCTCTGCCAGTGCGTTGGCGCTGTTGCTCGTGGCCACGCTCATGCCGGCGTTGATCGCTGCCGGGCTGACTCCGCTGACGGTGGGTGCGATCGTCGCTACGGCCTCCACTATTGCCCCGTCCCCGCTGGAGGCGGGCCTGATTCAGGCCGCTGACCTGACCCGCATGACGGTCACCGAGTTCACCTTCGGCAACGTGGCTAAGGCCACCATCCCGGGCCTGATCGTCATCGCGTTTGTGCACATGTGGTGGCAGCACCGCTGCGACAAGAAGGACCTGGTCAAAGCCGGTGCCGCCGCAGGCGAGGCCGACCTGGAGGCCGCGAAGCACGAAGAGTCCGACCGCCGCATCCACGAAGCCATGGAGCGCGCCGAGGGCCTGCCGGGCTTCTACGCCATCTTGCCGCTGATGCCGCTGCTGCTGATCATCGTCTCCGCAATCCTGAACCGCCTGGACATCGTCGGTTTCGAGGCCGGCATTCTCCCCGTGACCGTCGTGTCGCTCATGCTGACCATGATCATCGAGGCCATCCGCCTGCGCGACGTGAACTACGCCGCGGATTCCCTCCAGGACTTCTTCAAAGGCCTCGGCGAGGGCGCCGCAGGCGTGGTGTCGCTGATCGTCGCTGCCGCCATCCTGGTGGAAGGCATCACCCAGATGGGCGTTATCGAGGGCCTGACCAGCCTCGCCCAGGCGTCCTCGGGTGCTGCGATCCTGATGGTGCTGGTGTTCGTCATCGCCACCTCCGTCATGGCAATGCTCACCGGTTCCGGCGTGGCCCCGTACTTCGCGTTCTCCGAAATGGTGCCGGGCATCGCGGCCGACTCCGCCGTGTCCGCCCCGCAGATGCTCACCTCCATTTGGGCCGCCTCCAACACCATGCGCCAGGCTTCCCCGGTCAACGCTGCGGTGCTTATCGTCGCTGGCGCACTGAACGTGAACCCGGTTGACGTGGTGCGCCGCACCCTCGTGCCGTTGGCAGCGGGCATGGTCACGTCGGTGGTGTGCGCGCTGTTGTTCGTCGTGTAGCAAAAGTCCGTATTGTTTCCGGTATGACTGTCTCAGTGCTGATCACCGTCGAAGACTCTTCGCCGGAAATCTCACGTTGCTTCAACGTTGACCCCGACATGACGCTCGGCGCGCTCGCCGAGGTCATCGACGCATCCCTCGGGTTCTCCGGCGCGTCCTCGCACCTGTTCGTGGGCAAGCACGGCACGCAACGCGAGGTGTACGCCGAAAGCCCCGGTGCGGGTGAGCAGCACGAAGACACCATCACGGTCGCTGAGATGGAGCCGATGACCTACATTTACGACGCGGCGGCCGACTGGTCCATCCACGTCGAAGTCCTCGGCCCCTCCCACATCGATGCGCCAACGCCGATGCTTGTCGACGCCGCCGGCCCCGACGTCATCGAAGCCTGCAACGGCCCCGCCATGATGACCGAGTTCCGCCGCCAGGCCCGCCTGCTCGCCGCCGGTATCGAACCCGACGTGGACACCGTCACCTTGCTGTTTAGCTTCCTGCCGGTCATGCCGCCGGAGCGCATGCTGGACCGGCTGACCTTCGCCGACCCGGTCACGGTCGCCTCCCGCATGGCCAACGTCGCCGAGGAGCAGTTTTTCGACGAGATGGCCGCCGCCGAATCCGAGGGTCTAGGCCTGGCGGAGCGCTTTGACAACTTCATCAACTCCCAGCCCGGCCTGCGCGAAATCCTGGACGTGGACCCCCACCCGGAGCGCAACCCGGCGATGATCTCAGCCGTGACCGACTTCTTCAACTCCGTCCTCGGCGAAGGCACCGATTTCCCCGAACTCGCCGAACTGGCCAGCCTGCCCGGCTTCGCCGGCCTGCCAGGGCTCGAAGGGCTCGAAGGGCTCGAAGGGCTTCTCGACGACACCGATGACCTCGAAGCCCCCAACTCCCTGACCTTGGTGTTCGGCGACCTGATCAGCCTGTTCATCGCCAGCGTGCCCTACAACGTGGGCGAGCTAACCCCCGAGGTATCCCGCGAGATCCGCGACATCACAGCGCTGCCGTTCCCGGGTACCGTCGTCGATTTTCTTCTCGACGCCGGCTTGTTAAAGAAGCGCCACGAAATCCTCACCCCCACCAAAGCGGGCCTGACCTTCCTCAGCAGCGACGACGCCGTCGCCGCCAACGCCGACAACCTGCGCCGCTTCTTCGAATCCGTCATGGGCGCAGACCTGTGGCGCGCCACCGTCGACTGGTTCATCGGCGAGCCCCAGCCCAACCCCGACATCGACGACTACATCCCGTGGCTTTACGGCTTCTGCGTCGTCGAAGAGTACGAACCGGGCCGCTCCGGGCTTTCCGACGAAGGCCGCGCCATGATGCACCTCCACCGCGCCTACTACGAAGGCTAGGTCTAGACCCCGCCCGGTTGGCCCCGCCCGGTTAACTCAGGCGAGCACCAGGTAGAGCCCCACCACGGCAATGCCCAGCATCATCGCGGTGAGAATGGCGATGGGGGCGGTGTTCGGGGCGCTGCGCTCGTCGGCAAGAGCAAATGCGTCGCGCCTGTACAGCCGGCGGTTGAGCAGCCCGATCGCCACCGCGCCGAGCGAGAGCGCACACACCGCGAACACGATCAGCTCCGGGTAGGCATCCGCCCAGCGCAACAGCGTCGCCGCGCACACCAGCATGGCAAGGCCGGTACGCGTCCAACTCATCGCGGTGCGCTCCGGCTGCAACCCCGGGTCCGCGACGACGATGCTCACAGCAGGCTCACCCCGACCACCACCGCGGCAGCAAATACGCCGATGCCCAACACCGGCACGATCGCCGGCGCCGGGATGGGTTTGCCGTGGCGCAAGGCGCGTTCGATCCGTACCCAACGCACCGCCGCACCTGCGGAAATAGCCATCGAGATCACGATGATGGTGGCGGCGGCGATGGAGCGCACGGTGTCGTCGATACGCGGAAGCTCAAACGCCTCCAACGCAATCCCGCCCGCCAAAAACGCGAGCGCAGTACGCGTCCACGCGAGGAACGTGCGCTCGTTGGCCAAGGTGAAACGCGGATCCGGCTCGTTGCCATCCGGAAACACCCGCCGGGTAAACCAACCACGCTCACTCATGCGCTCAACCCTAGCGCCGCATACACCGTCAGGAGAACCACCCCAACCGCAGCGATCACCCACAAAATCGTGTTTCTTTGCGACGACACCCTCGCCCACACCGCCCCCAACAACGCACCCGCCGTGTTGCAGATGACATCGTCCGTATCGCTATACCCCCCCCCGCCGAGGTACTGCGCCGTCTCGATGCCCAGGCTGAACAGCGTGCCTGCCGCGAGCGCCCTCACGATCGAGCCCCGATACGCCACGAACCCCACCGGAATGAACAGCGCAATGTTGCCGAACAAGTTCAGCCACGGCCCCCACCACACGCGCGCATACGTGAACGTCTGCAACGGATTGAGCCGGATCTGACTGATCTGGTGCGACTCCGCCGCCCACACTCCCGGGATCGACACGAAAGCCTTACCCACCGTAAACGCAAGCACGACAACGACAGTCACCACTGCCGCGGCGACCGTTGCCGGTCTACTTCTGGTCGTATTCACCCGCCCCACGCTAGACGCACGTTATGCTGGCGACCATGAATAGCACCTTGCTGGTTACTGACAATGGCCCCCAGATCGTAGAAACCCGCGATGAATACGCCGGCGAAGGCGACACGCTGATCAACGTCTCGCACTCGTCGCTGAACTACAAAGACGCAATGGCACTGTCCGGCAACCGCGGTGTCCTGCGCGAACTGCCGCGCGTCCCCGGCATCGACGCGGTGGGCACGCTCGAGGACGGCACGCTGGTCACGGTGAACGGCCGTGGGCTGGGGGAGCGCCGTCACGGTGGCTACACCCCGCGCGTGCGTATCGACGACACCCACATCACCCGCGTCCCATCCCGCTTCACCGCCGAGGACGCCGCCGCCATCGGCACCGCCGGCTACACCGCAGCGCTCTCCGTCGCGGCGTTCGAGCGCGCCTCCTACTCCGTGGACGGCCCCATCCTGGTCACCGGGGCGACCGGCGGCGTCGGCTCCATTGCCGTGTCGCTGCTCGCGGAGCGCGGCCACGAGGTCTGGGCGCTCACCGGGCGTATCGACGAACACAGCACCTGGCTGCGCGAACTCGGCGCCACCGAAATCCTCGACCGCGCCGACTTCACCGGCAAAGGCAAACCGCTGCAGAAGGCGCGCCTCGGCGGCGTGATCGACACCGTCGGCTCCGACATCCTGGCCAACGCCCTGACCCAACTGCGCTGGGGCGGCGTCGCCACCGCATGCGGCATGGCCGCCGGCAACGACCTGCCCGCCTCCGTCCTGCCGTTCATCCTGCGCGGTACCCAACTGATCGGCGTGAACTCCGTCGACACCCCCAACGACCTTCGCGACGAAGCCTGGGCACTCCTCGACACCTCCCTCAACACAAACGCCATCCGCACCGAAACAATCGGATTGGATGGCGTCATCGAAGCCGGCCAGGCCCTGTTGGAGGGCCGGGGCGGTGGAAGGGTCGTCGTTAAGCTGTAGGCTCCTGCGGCACCGGACCAGCCGAAATCTGCCGGTAGCCGTACGCCAACGCGAGCATCGTCGCCGGCAAGGTCACAATCAAACCAAGACCAAACGGGATCGCACCAATGAGGTTGATCAAACCAGCCAACACCGCGAAGCCCAACAGACGGCCATAGTTACGCGCACCCGCCTTGAAACCGCCGGTGAACGCCTGGCCAAACGTGCCATTGTTGTCACCCGCGAACCACGGCTGCAGCATAAACAGCGGGCTGATCAGCAGCATCACCAACAAACCAATGCCGAATGCCGCCATCACCGGGCCCATCACCGCAAAGAACGTCTCCGGGTCATCCATGATCGCCTCCGGGTTCTCCGGGATCATCGTCGGATCGATCGCCGAAAACGCACCAATGCCCAGCGCCGTCAGCAGCACCGTCATGCCAAGCATGGCGATGACCGACAACAACACCGACATGCCCAGCGTCTTACCAAACGTCGGCGACTTCACATCCCCGAAGTTCAGGTTGCGCGCCAGCGTCGCCTGCAACGCCGCACCAATCATCCACGGGCCGAACACCGTCGTGCCGCCCACCTGAATCCAGGTGCCCACCGTCGGCACAAACTGCACCGCCACGCTCAGCAGCAGGTACACCACGCCAAGCGGCAACCACAGCTTCGGGTTGCCAAACACGGTCTTGAAGCCCCAGCCGATCGCCTCCAAAATGTTCAGCTTGCCGGTGCCCTTCACATGCGACCAGCCGTTATTCGCCGGGTCGTTAATCGGGTGCGGGCTCACACCATCGCCCGGAACGTTGTCCGTCAACTGCTGGCCATGGAACCGCAACGCCGTGTTGCCCGCCATCGACGCCGCCGAATTGACCTCAAACGCGCTGTAGTCGCTGTAGCCGTTTTGGTAGTTGCCGGCTTGGTCGGCGTAGTTGCCGGCGTCGGCGGGGTCGGCGTAACTGTCGTAGCTCGGGTAACCCCCGTCGTTCTCCGGGTGGCTTCCTTGCGGATACTGCGGATACGGCTCGAAGCCGTCATCGTTCGGAGTGGACATTGATGTATTCCTTCATCGGATAGGTATCAGTTTTGCCCAGCCGAGTTTAACAACCCTGCGCGGTGGGACGCCGGACCGGAACGTTGGCGCTGCCCGGGCCGCCTCCTGACAAACTTTGCAAAATCTGTCAGGAACGTTTTCTGACCTGCACGTTTACCGGCGCCTGACAGATTCCGCCGTGATCTGTCAGCCGGACGGGGCGGTGGGGCCGGGCCCGCGGGTCGGGGTGAGGCGGCGGGGCGCCCGGGGTGAGGCAGGCCGGGCATTTTGGGCATCACCGGCAAAATAGTTCCCGGGCGAGGAACTTTCTTCGTCCGGCGGGCTAAGAAAATTCACTACGCCCAGGACAGGTCGGCGCGGGCACAAAAAAGTTCCCCGGATTCGGCCGAACCGGGGAACTTTTTTTGGGAAGGGTATGAGAAAGGGTAGGGCAGCAGAACCCGAGCAGAACCCGAGCAGAACCCCTACTTGACCACGAGGTTGACCATGCGGCCCGGGATCGCGATCACCTTGACTACGGTCTTGCCGTCCACCAAGGCGGCGACGCGGTCGTCGGCAAGGGCGGCGGCTTCGAGGTCGTCCTTAGAGGCGTCGGTGGCCACGTCGATGCGGGCCTTGACTTTGCCGTTGATTTGGACGGGGACCTCGACGGTGTCGTCGGTAAGCCATTGCTCGGCGAACTCCGGGAACGGCTCGAACGTGATGGTCTCGGGGTGGCCGAGCAGGGACCAGAGTTCTTCGGCGATGTGCGGGGCGAGCGGCGAGACCATCTGGACCAGCGGCTCGACGGCGTCGCGAGGGGCGCCGGACGGGTAGGTCTTGGTCAGGTAGTTGACGTACTCGATGAGTTTCGCGGCGACGGTGTTGTCGCGAAGGTGGGCGTAGTCGTCGCGTACGCCGGCGATGGTGCGGTGGAGGGCTTTGAGGTCGTCTTCCGTCAACGAAGCGTCCACCACGGTGACCTCGCCGGTGGCCTCATCCACGACCAGGCGCCAGAGGCGCTGCAGGAAGCGTTGTGCGCCGACGACGTCCTTGGTCGCCCACGGGCGGGAGGTGTCGAGCGGGCCCATGGACATTTCGTAGACGCGCAGGGTGTCGGCGCCGTAGTCTTCGACGACCTCGTCGGGTGCGACGGAGTTCTTCAGGGACTTTCCCATCTTGCCGTATTCGCGGTTGACCTCTTCGCCCTGGTAGAAGAACTTGCCGTCCTTCTCCTCGACCTCGGCCGCGGGGACGTAAACGCCGCGGGAGTCGGTGTAGGCGTAGGCCTGGATGTAACCCTGGTTGAACAGGCGGCGGTAGGGCTCCTTGGAGGTGACAAAGCCGAGGTCGTAAAGCACCTTGTGCCAGAAGCGCGCGTACAGCAGGTGCAGCACGGCGTGTTCGACGCCGCCGACGTACAGGTCAACGCCGCCTGGGTCGTTGGCGCCGTGCTCCTCGGGGCGCGGGCCGGTCCAGTAGCGCTCGTTCTCAATGTCCACCAGCGCATCCGTGTTGGTCGGGTCGATGTAGCGCAGTTGGTACCAGGAGGAGCCGGCCCATTGCGGCATGACGTTGGTGTCGCGCCAGTACTTCTGCTTGCCGTGGCCCAGGTCCAGTTCGACCTCGACCCAGTCGGTGGCCTTGGCCAGCGGCGGGGCGGGTTCGGAGTCGGCGTCTTCGGGGTCGAAGGCGACGGGGTTGTAGTCCTCTACCTGCGGCAATTCGACGGGCAGCATGTCTTCCGGCAGGCCGTGCGCCTGGCCGTTTTCGTCGTACACGATGGGGAATGGCTCGCCCCAGTAGCGCTGGCGAGCAAACAGCCAGTCGCGCAGTTTGTACTGGATTTTCTCGGAGCCCTTTTGCTTATCGACGACCCACCCAAGGGCCGCTTCAATCGCCTCTTCCTTGCCCATACCGTTGAGGTCCAGGCCGGAATCGTTGGCGGAGTTGATGTGGGTGGCGTCGCCGGTGAAGGCGGCTTCGGACACGTCGCCGTCGAGAACAGGCGTAATGGGCAGGCCGAAGACGGTGGCGAACTCGTAGTCGCGCTCGTCGTGGGCCGGGACCGCCATGATGGCGCCGGTGCCGTAGCCGGTGAGCACGTAGTCGGCGATGAAGATCGGGACCTGCTCGCCGTTGACCGGGTTGACCGCGTAGGTGCCCAGGAACACGCCGGTCTTTTCCTTGTTTTCCTGGCGTTCCACATCAGACTTGGCAGCGATGGAGCGCAGGTAGGCGTCGACAGCTGCGCGCGGGGTGGCTTCGCCGTTGGTCCAGCGGGTGTTGACGTCGGTGGGGTAGGAGTCGGCCACGAGGTCGTCGACAAGCGAATGCTCGGGCGCGAGCACCACGTAGGAGGCGCCGAACAGGGTGTCGGGGCGGGTGGTGAAGACGGTGATGTCGCCAGCGGGCGATTCGAACACCACGTCCGCGCCGCGGGAACGGCCGATCCAGTTGCGCTGCATGCTCTTGACCTTCTCCGGCCATTCAAGCAGGTCAAGGTCGTCGAGCAGGCGGTCGGAGTAGTCGGTGATGCGCATCATCCACTGGCGCAGGCGCTTGCGGAAGACCGGGTAGTTGCCGCGCTCGGAACGGCCCTCGGCGGTGACCTCCTCGTTGGCCAGCACGGTACCCAGGCCCGGGCACCAGTTGACCATGGAGTCGGAGAGGTAGACGAGGCGGAACGCGTCGATAGCCTTGTGCTTCTCCTCGGTGGTCAGGTCGCGGAAGTTGCGGCCGTCCTTTGTCTGGCGAGCGCCGGACATGAGGTCGCGCACGAGCTCCTCGATCGGGCGGGCCTTCTGCTGCTCCTCGTCGAACCAGGCGTTGTAGATCTGCAGGAAGATCCACTGCGTCCACTTGTAAAACTCCGGGTCCGTGGTGGCCACAGAGCGGCGCGGGTCGTGGCCAAGGCCCAGCATGGCCAGCTGGCGACGCATGTTGGCAATGTTCGCCTCAGTGGTCGTGCGCGGGTGGGTGCCGGTCTGGATGGCGTACTGCTCCGCCGGCAGACCAAACGCGTCATAACCCAGCGTGTGCAGCACGTTCTTGCCCAACATGCGGTTGTAGCGCGCGTACACATCCGTAGCGATGTAACTCAGCGGGTGGCCGACGTGCAGCCCCGCACCCGACGGGTAGGGGAACATGTCCTGAACGTTGAGTTTATCCTTGGGCAGCTCGGTCTGGCCTTGCGACGCTTGCGGAGCAAGGTCACCAACCGGGTTGGGTGCGTAAAACGTCTGGTTGTCACGCCAGTACGCCTGCCACTTCTTCTCGATCTCATTGGCCAGCTCGGCCGTATAGCGGTGCGGGGTCGCCTCAGTCATGGTTATGCAGTGTAGTGAACAGGCATTGCTTATCTGCGACCTCCGCCCCGAACGCCATTTCCCCAGGGAATTGTTTTCGGGGTCGTTTTTGGGATGTGAAAGATATAGAAAAGATATAGCGGGCGTTTAGACGAGCCGTTTTGCCAGTTGCCGCAGGTCAGCGAATTGTTTCGATATCTTTCTATATCTTTCGGAATTGTTTTCTGCGCGGATTTACGCGCGAATCCAGCGGGTGCCGCGGCCACGAGGGGGACCTTCCGGATCAATCTTTGCCCTACCGAGGCTTCGAAGGTGTCGCAGGATTCTGCCCGCCTCTGCAACGCTGACGCCAGTTTGATCGGCGATGTCGGCGGACCGGAGGGTTTCGCCGTCGAGAAGCTTTGCTTCGATCCATTCCTGAATACTTACCGTTGCCAGTTCGCCAGCCTGGCCCAAGTTGAGAAGTTTCCGAGCCTCGCCGCTGAGTGTCCATTCGTTTGCGTCGGCTACGGAATCGAGGAGGCCGCGGTCCACGAGGTCGTCCATGAGCTCCCTGACCTCAAGCGATGTGAGCTGGGTTTTCTGCACTGCGGTCGTTGCCGTGATGAGTGCTGCGGAGTTGAGGTGCCACAACACAATCAACGACGCCACACTATCGACGACAACCTCTCCGTAACGCTTCGACAGCCGCCTCAGCCCCTTGATGAAGTCCACGTCCGGTTTTTGTGCAGCCAGAATCACTTGGACGTTCACATCGGTTGCGATAACCTCCGGCTCACTGCGTCCGGTTCGGAGCATGGTCGCCCACATACGGTCAAAACCACGAGAGCTTTCTTCCGCCAAGCCGAGCGTGCGCATTGCCGCCATCAGCCGGTTGTTCCGCGGAACCGAGGACGTAGATAGGAGTTTGTCCCGGGTCACACCTGGCGGGAGTGGGCCAGGGGAGGTGACTTTAAGCGTTCGATTGGACTGCTCGACAACCACCGGGCCGGGCAGTCGCCAGTCGCGGTGAATGAATGCATTCGCAACAACTTCATCAACGGCCTGCTCGGGAAAACGGCTGATGGCAACCTCTTCACCGTCGTCAAACTGGACCCGTTCAATCTCAGTGTCACCGTTTTCGGTGATCAGTCGGCGAAGGCGTGGCAGTGCCAGCAAGACCGGATCAGAAATCAACGTCGCTCGGGGTTCCTCACCCGGCAACGTCCGCCAAAGGTGGCGCACAACCACGTCCGTTGGCTCTGGACTGGCCAAGAGAATCTCGCCGGCACGTTTAAGTTTGCCGTCGTCACGCAAAAGCCCAAGCTCCCGCAACAGTCCGCTTGTGGTCTGAGGGACGGCAGCATCGAGGCCGCGCGCCCGGCGGTGTTCGCGGAGCATCCTGCGTGCCTCGTCAACTACCGCTAACGGCAAGTCGTCTATCGAGATATCGGCTGGTCCGTTTGAGTAGTCCGGGTTGCGACGTGCCGCGTCGATAGCGCGTCGCTCCTCTTCCATGATCTCCTTGCAGGAGAATTGGCCGTCTACGGTGCGTTTCTTCGCAGCGCCGTCGCTACGCGTGTACAACGCCCGCGCTTCAGGGACGTGAATAACAACGAGCCTTGCGCCCCACGCATCCAACGTCGTGACCTGGACGTTCATGTTGGGATTGGTCTTGACGAAGATCCGGTGAGTGATCTTTTCTTCATCCAGTTTGGTACCCGTAAACGCTTCCCTCCCGGGAACCTTGTCGGCGACACCCACCACGATGTACCCCATGGCTGCTTCCCCGTTCGCCATGCAGACGGCCTCATCCACCAACTTGTCGACGAACCGCTCCCTCTCCGCCTGTCCTCCCCCTCGAGCAGCGGGGTCCTCCTTGAACTCCAAGATGAGCGACTCCTGCGAGTCCGCCGTTGCCCCGTCATTGATCGCCTGAAGCGCATCACGCACGTTTGGGAGAAGATCATCCCAGGCAGATTCTGTAACCATGGTGCGATTGTACATTTCCCCAGGGAATTGTTTTCGGGGCCGTTTTTGGGATTTGAAAGATATAGAAAAGATATAGCGGGCTTGCGGGCAGGCATCTACAGCCGTTTCCCCAGGTCAGAGAATTGTTCCGATATCTTTCTATATCTTTCGGAATTGTTTCCTGCGCATTTATTCGCCCCAAAATGTCCCTACATTACAAATTAATAACGACAACTGGCTATATTGATAGCTGTTCATAACTCCCCTCTAAGACTTGGAGCTCCCGTGAAGAAGATCGCCGCAGCCACCCTGGCAGCAACCATGACCCTTTCCCTCGGCGCTGTTCAGGCCAACGCCGCAACCAACGAGATGCGCGGCACGGGCGACGACCGCGTCTGCGTTCTGACCCTCGATGGCCAGAAGAACAAGATCGAGGTCGCACCGGCCAAGGTTGACGAAAAGGTCAAGGACATCCTCCCGGACAACACGAACGGCCTGGTGCGCACCAGCGCTGACCTCGGCCAGGCTTTCGGCTCCTCCGACCAGGAGCTCATCAACGGCGCCAACAACCTCGAGGCCATCGACGCCTGCAAGAAGGGCGTGGACTACAAGACCGCCGATATGACCGCGGGCAAGAAGGCTGCCATCATCGGCTCCACCGTGCTCGCTGTGATCTTGGCAATCGCTGGTCTGGCATCGCCGTTCGTCGGCCCGATGATCCAGCAGTTCCTCCCGCGCTAATCTTTGCGACGACACCAAGCGGCCGTTCCTCACCGAACGGCCGCTTTTCCGTTGCCCGGCGCCGATAGTTGGTGGGCCCCCAGTTGTCCGCAATGCGGAGTCCGCAACGCTAGCGGCACCTGCAATGCCTGCAGTGCCCCGAACAGGGGTGACGAAATTCCCTTTCGGCGACCGTAATTGTCACCCGCCACACATGGGAATATCTTCATAAGTGGAATCTGTTTTTCCCCTGTCCAAGAATTGGAGTTTCTCTGTGAAGAAGATCGCCGCAGCCACCCTGGCAGCAACCATGGCCCTTTCCCTCGGCGCTGTTGACGCCAACGCTGCGTCCAACACGATGACCAAGGTCCAGGGCCGCAACGCCTGCAACATGACCTTTGACAAGCCGTCCAACATCGAATACACGAACGGTCTCAAGGACCCGGTCAAGGTTAAGAAGCTCCTGGACTCGGATAAGGCCAATAACCTTATCGACTCCGCCCAGACCTCCTCCAAGATTGGCGAGGCTTTCGGCTCCTCCGACGAGACCTCCGTCAATGACGCAAATAACCTCGCTGCACTCCGCGCTTGCGCCCAGGGCGAGACTTTCAAGTCCCAGCCGATCACTGACAGCGAGAAGGCCGGCATCATCGCAGGCACCGTCATCTCCGCTCTGGTCCTGATCGGTGGCGTTCTCGCCCCGGTCGTCGGCCCGATGATCCAGCAGTTCCTGCCGTTCTAATTTCGCCTTAGAACACCAAAGCCGCTCCGGCTACGACCGGAGCGGCTTTTTTCGTTGGCACATACCAACGGTTGGCGCGAGCCCAATTATCCGCAATGCGGAGTCCGCAACCCCCGTGCGGACCCTGCGCGCGTCACATAAACATCTGCCAGATGGCGACGCCCATGATGATCACGCCGAGGACGAACACGAAGATCGTTTCGGGTTTGTTGGCAAAGCGGTGGAAGGCCTTGGCGTTGCGGAAGAGCAGCATGGGCACGATGTACACCAGGAAGGTGATGAATACGCCGCCGACGACCGAGATCAGGTCCAGGATGGACGGGTTGACCACGGCTGCAGCAACGGTGGTGACGAACACGAAGACGTAAATGCCCCAGCGCATTGCCTTGGGGCTGATGCGGTCCGCGAACTTCGGGGCGACGGCGCGTACCAGGTAGGTGGTGCCTTCCTCCGCGCCCATGACGTGGCCGAAGTAGGACGAAGCGATCGCGCACAGGGCGACGATGGGGGAGAGCACCGCCAGGAACGGCGCGTGGGTTTCGTTGGCCAGGTAGGACAGCACGGGGATGTTTTGCTCGCGGGCGGCGTCCATGCCGTCGGCGCCGAGGGCGAGGCTGCAGGACCAGACAAAGAACATGGTGAAGCCGACGAGCATGATCGCGGAGATGGCTTCGATCTTGGAGACGAGCTTTTCGGTGGCCTTCTCGTCGCCATCGAAACGCTTCTGCGCGTCGAGGGCCGCCTGGGAGATCGCCGGCATGTGGCTAAAGGAGAACACGAAGACCGGCAGGATCAGCAGCAGCGCCTGCCAGGTTGGGGTGTCGGACTGGTAGGAGCGGAAGCTGGCCAGGTCCCACTGGGGGATGAGGTAGATGGACACGGCCGCGAGCGCGATGATCAGCGGGTAGACCAGGATGTTGGCAAACGCCAGGGTCGCCTTCTTGCCCATGGCGTAGGCGCCGGTGAGCACACCCACGCACAGCGCCGCCAGGACCCAACGCGGCAGCTGCGGTCCGCCGAGTTGGTTGACCAGGAAGCTGTCCATCGTGTTGGTGATACTCACGCCGTAGATCAGCACGATGGGGTAGATGGAGAGCCAGTACATCAGGCCGGTCATCAGCCCGCGGGTGCGGCCGGACAGCGCGGTAACCACCTGCAGGACGTCGAGGCCCTTCACCGGGGAGGCCGACACGATGCGCGAGTAGGTGCGGTGCGACATGAACACCATCGGCAGCGCCAGCAGCGAGATGAAGATGAGGGGGAGGATGCCGAACGATCCGGCGTCAATAGGCAGGAACAGAATGCCCGCACCGACTGCGGTACCGAACAGGGTGATCGCCCAGGACAGGGTGCTGCCGTCGGGCGCGTCAGCGGCACGTTCGGCCTTGATTTGCCGCATGTCCGCATCTGTCAGATGGTCTAAGTTAAATTCACGCGCTGGTGTGGTCAATGTCGCCTTCCTCGTTAGGGGGTGTCATACGCCACACGGATCATAGACCACGCCCTTGCTTATCGACGAAAGACGCCCGCGGCCCCAAACCTCGGGGACGCGGGCGTACATGCCGTTTACCGCTTATGCGCGGGGGAGGACTGCCAGCGGGGACACGTCGATGCGCGTGGCAAGGCCACGGTCCTCATCGCGGAACCACGCGCGAATCTGGTCGAACAGGTTCATCATGCGGGTTCACCTCCTTTCAAAGCGTGAAGGTTGTTCACCTTCCGTTCATCTTGAGGCAACCCTAGGCCGGGCCAAATAGTTTGTCAACACCAACGATTGGCCCGTGCGAATAATCCCTGCATACGCACTAAAAATTAATGTGACGCATGTGACTAGAGGAACGGATATGGGTCCCATCCGGTGAAGTACTCAATGCGCTCGCGAGCGATCAACAGAATCGCTGCCACCACCGCCACCAGCACCATAGCTAGGAACACCCAGCCGATCACCCGGCGCGCACCCACGGGTGCCGTGCCGTCCTCCTCAGGCGACAGGAAGTGGATGCTCAACGAGAACAACGCCGGCAGGCCAGCGCCGAGCAGCAAGCCGGTGCCGAGCACCATCAACAGAGACTTCAGAATTTCAAGCATGACCTATACCTCTTTACTGGTGGTCCAGGCCGCGGGTCGTATCCACGATATGGGCGGGTTCGCCGCGGTGGGGGGTGGTGGGTTCGTCGATAAGCGAGTCGCTCTCCCAGTCATCGTTGACATTGTCGCGGTGCACCGGCTCGCGCTGCGCCACGATGAACATGTAACCGCCGCAGATCACAAGCACCACTGCCAACATGATGCCGCCCCACACGGGGTCGCCACCAAGATCCGAGACCCAACGGGCCGCCCACCAGGTGACGAACGCGACGAACGCGGCGATCGGCAGGGTGGTGATCCACGCGATGGCCATGCGGCCGGCAACGCCCCAGCGCACCTCGCCCTTCGGGCCCGTCAGGCCGGAGCCCATGATGGAACCGGTGGCGACGTGGGTCGTCGACAAGGCCATGCCCAAGTGCGACGACGTCAGAATGATCGCCGCCGACGACGTCTCCGCAGCCATACCCTGCGGCGGGTGAATCTCCACCAGACCCTTGCCCAGGGTGCGGATCACGCGGAAACCACCCGAGTAGGTGCCAATCGCGATGGCGAGCGCACAGGACGCCTGGATCCAAAACGGCATCGTGTGATCCGAATCAAACTGACCCGCGGCCACCATGGCCAGGAAGATCACACCCATCGTCTTCTGAGCATCCGACGTACCGTGCGCCAACGCCACCAACGACGCCGTACCAATCTGGCCCCAACGGAAGTAATTGTCGCGGTGCTCCTTCTCCGCATTCGACGTCAGGCGGTACACCAGCCAGGTGCCAATCATTGCGACGAGACCAGCCACGAACGGCGCAAACAACGCCGGCAGGATGATCTTGTGCAGCACGCCGCCCCACACGACGCCCTGCCAGCCAATCGCCGCGATCGCCGCGCCAATCAGGCCGCCGAACAGCGCGTGTGACGACGACGACGGGATGCCGTACAGCCACGTAAACAAATTCCACAGAATGGCGCCCGTCAGGCCCGCGAACACGACCAGCAGGAGCCGCTCCGACTCAACCGTGTCGCTGAGGTCAAACACGTCTAGCTTCACAATGCCGTTGGCCACGGTCTTGGCCACCGCTACCGACAAGAACGCGCCGATGAGGTTCAAAATGCCAGCCAACGCCACAGCCGTCTTCGGCTTCAACGCGCCAGTAGCAATCGACGTCGCCATCGCATTCGCGGTGTCATGGAAGCCATTTGTGAAATCAAAAAACAGCGCCACAACAATAATTAGGACGAGGAGGATAGTGATGCTCACATCCTGGCATTATGCGCCCTAATTAGCACTTAAGAAACTCACGGTCGCGCCATTAACCTCCCGTTTACCAAGCCCTTTGGTGCTACTTTGCTTTACCTGGGGGTTTCCGGCCTACGGCACCTAGCGTTCACCTTCTGGGGGTAGTTAGCCAGCCACGATGTTCCACACAGTGACACCCATGATCACCAACCCCACCACGAGCACAAAGATCGTGTCCGGGCGACGCGCGTAGTGCTTAAACGCCACCGCCTTATGGAACAGCAACACCGGCATGATGTAGACCAAGAACGCAACGAAAATGCCGCCGACCACCGAAATCATGTCCAGAATCGACGGGTTCGCCACCGCCACCAACACCGCGGTGACAAAGACGAAGATGTTGACGGACCAGCGCAGGGTGGTCGTCGATACGCGAGACGCAAAGCCCGGCGCGACCACGCGCACGAGATAGCCGGTGCCCTCCTCCGTCCCCAGGAGGTGACCGAAGTACGACGTGACAATCGCAGCGATGGCAATGATCGGGCTCATCCACGCCATGAACGGCGTATCCGTCTCATTGGCCAGATACGACAGCACCGGCACATTCTGCTCGCGCGCCGCATCCATACCCTCCGCGCCGAGCGACAGCGCGCACGACCACACGAAAAACATGGTGAACGCCACCAGCATCAGCGCGGTGACCAACTCCACCTTGGACACCTCACGCTCGACAGCCTCAACGTCGCCGTCCTTCTTCTTCTGCACATCCAACGCGAACTGGCTCAACGCCGCCATGTGGCTGAACGAAAACACCAACACCGGCAGAATCAGCAGCAGGCCCTGCCACACCGGAACATCCGACTCGTAGCCACGGAAACTGGCAAAGTCCCACCGCGGAATGAGATACAACGACACCGCCGCAAGCGCAATGATCAGCGGATACACCAGTGCATTCGCGATCCACAGCGTGATTTTCTTGCCCAACGCGTAGGCACCCGTCATGATGCCCACCGACACCGTGGCCAGCACCCACCGGTCCACCTGCGCGCCACCCAACTGATTGACGATGAAACTGTCCAGCGTGTTCGTAATCGAAATGCCGTAAATCAACACCGTGGGATAAATCCCCAGCCAATACAGCACCGCGGAGACGAACCCCCGCTTGCGGCCCGTCAGCGCCGTAATCACCTGCAGCACATCCAGGCCCTTCACCGGCGACGCCGCCACAATGCGCGCATACGTCCGATGCGAGAAAAACACCATCGGAGCAATCAGCAACGTAGCGACGACCAACGGCCAGAACCCGAAACTCCCCGCATTAATCGGCAGAAACAGGATGCCCGCACCCACACCCGTGCCGAAAAGCGTGATCACCCAACGCATAAACGAACCGTCGGGCTCGTCACCCTCGCGGTGCTCCTTGATCTGGTCAATGTCCGCGTCGGTGAGGTTGTCCGCGTCGAACTCGTCACGCGCGAGCTCCAGGTGTTCATCGCTGTACTGCTCCGGCAGCTCCGCGTTAGTCATAAAGAATTACGGTACAGGCGCCTCCGGCACGCTGCGTGTTTTTGTGCGGTGGGGTTGTCGGTGGATCGTGCGGAACGCCAAGGTGAGTCGGGGGCGTTACGTTCATATGCAGGGCTCGATATGCGTAAGTGCCGGTCAGAGCGTTTTCCGAAATTTCGGCCGGTTTTCCCAGAAACGCCGTGACCAGGGGTTACGCATATCGAGACCTGCATATGAAGCCTGGAGGGGCAGGGTGAGAGCCGAAACGGAAACTGGTAACAACGCAACCGCGGCCAGCGCTAGGTTCGGCGGCCGGCGCGGTCGGCGAACTCGTCGAGAAGTTCGAGCACGTCGGGGGAGCGCCACCCGCGTTGGCGCTTATCTAACTGCGCGGACACGGCGATCCCGTCGACTTCCAGGCGCTCGAGTGCGTTGCGGGCGGTCTCCGCTGACACGCTGAACTCTGCAGACACGGCGGCGGTTGTCAGTACGGGACGCTGCACGAGGAGGTCGAGGACTCGCCAGGCGAGGGCATCGGCACGTGCGGTGAGCAGGCCGTTCCACTCGTTGCGGATCTGCGTGAGCTCTTCTGCCAACCGCGCTCCGCGCCGTGCGGCTTCGATCGATGCCCGGGCGAACAGTTGGACGATGCCATCGACATCACCAGCGCGGTACGCGTCCAGTGCTGCGAAATATCGTGTGGTGTCGGTGAGGAGGCTGGCAGAGATGGGCAGTGCGGTGGTCGTCGCTAAGCAACGGCTCCGCATTAACACGTGGACGAGCGCTCGCCCTGTGCGGCCGTTGCCGTCGGCGAACGGGTGGATCGTTTCAAACTGCGCGTGCGCAATCGCCGCCTGCGCCAGCGCCGGCATGTCGTCGCGCTGCATGAACGCGCCGAGGTCCTTCATCAACGCCTCGAGGTGGCGGTGGTGCGGCGGAACAAACAGAGCGCCGGCGGGGGAGTGGTCGCTACCGCCGATCCAAACCTGCTGGTCACGCAGCCGCCCTGCGATGTTTGGAGAAGACTGCCCCAACAGAATTCGGTGCATCTCCACGATCCCCTGGACGTCCGCCCGCGCGTTCTCCACCGCCGCCGCCATCTGCCGTGTGTTGGCCACGATGAGGTTCGCGTTGGCGCTGCCTCGTCCAGTCACCTCGGCTTCCAGCACTTTCCTTGCCGACGACGTCAGCTTCTCAATCCGACTCGACGCCACCGACTCGCTCCGCAACAACAACGGCGTAAACGGTACGACCCGGTGTGCCTCGGTGGCGTCGAAACGAACCGTCTCAATCGTTGCTGCGTCCAGGACCGTCTGCGTCTCCTGCGACAGTGCAACGCGTTCGTTGGCAATGCGTGGCACCACGGCCGCTGCGTATTGACGCGGCGCATTCCGAATCGCCCGCCGCGAGTACGCAGCAGGCGACGGTGTCCACGGCAGCGTCTCGCTACCAACCTTGGGCCAAGTCATGATTTTGACGCTACCACCAAACTTTTGGCCTTAAGTTTGGTGGTTTTCGCGGACCGCCAAGGTTTCGGTGGCCTCGCCGGGCCGCCCGTTTCGGTGGCCTCGCCGGGCCGCCCGTTTCGGTGGCCTCGCCGAACCGCCCGTTTCCGTGGCCTCGCCGAACCGCCTGTTTCCGTTCATATGCAGGGCTCGATATGCGTAAGTGCCGGTCAGAGCGTTTTCCGAAATTTCGGCCGGTTTTCCCAGAAACGCCGTGACCAGGGGTTACGCATATCGAGACCTGCATATGAAGCCTGGAGATAGCGTTAAGGCCGGTACGCTCGGCCCCATGACTCAGTCAACCCGCAGCGCATCGCTTCACGACGACACCACCACCGACCGCCTCACCCAATCCGCCATCGCCGGCACCCTGGTCGCGGTCCCCGACTACGTCCGGTCCACCCCGGGTCGCATCTTCGCGTGGACGGCGATCCTCGGCGCGTACGCGGCGGCGGTGGCGAAGTTCGACACCGTCTACGAGGACACCGACCACGACGTCACCGCCAAGGTGGAGGAGAAGCCCGACACCACGAACCCGAAGGTCACGTGGGGGCTGCTCGCCGGTGGGATCGCGCTGAATGCGCTGGGCCTGCGCCTGCACGTTGTCGTCCAGACGAAGCTCGCCCGCGCACTCGAGCGCCGCGGGGTAAAGAAGCCGCACACGTTGCTCGGCGCCGCATTTGCAGCGCTGATGTTCGCGGCGCTGGAGGCCGCCGCACGGGTCAGGCAGGGGTAGGGGTTCGCGCTGCCCGGAATCAGCGCTTCCGATTCTTCGGCTAGGTAGTCACCGACCGGAGCCGAGAGGGATCCGCGGAACTCACAACAGATCACCCCTATGCACCACAGGCTCAAGGTCGTACCCCAGCACCGCGAGCACCTCCATGGCCTTCCCGATTTCCGCAGTCGGCTTGCCGTGCTCGAGTTCCCTAAGGAACCGGTCTGAGACGTCGGCAAGTTCTGCGACTTCAAGCTGCGTCAGCCTGCGCTCCTTACGTTGGGCGCGTACAAAAGCGCCAAGCGTCTCAATGTCCACGTGCCACTTCTCCTTGCCAAACGTGTGCTTTTTCGGAGCGTTCGCACCGAATTCGTTCCGTTAGGCCGCGAGTTTAGCGCAGTTTTGTTCGTTTCGGTGCGCTCGTTCCGGTTCTTGGGTTCGGTCTACGGGCATTGCTTTGCGACGACCCCACGCCCCAACAACAACTCTCTCACCGGCCCATCCTCGCCCAACATGTAGAACCGGGCGAGCAGGTCGTTGAAGTGCTCGGTGACGGACGGGTCGTCCTCGTCGAAGGGCGCGGTGAGCAGGAAGGGCGACTGCTGGGCGAGAAGATAGCCATTCGCGGCGAAGATCGCAGTTCGCTTGTTACCATCCTCGAACGGTTGCGCGCGGGCGACCTGGAGGAATAGGTCGACGGAGGCGTGTTTTGGGTCGGGGTGGTTGAGGGCGTCGTCGATAAGAGTGTCGAGCTCTGAGTCGGAGAGCGCCGGCGGTTCGTGACGCCCGTAGCGAGTGCGCACGCCAATACCCTGGTCGTCGGTACGCAAACTGCCCGGGTTGAGCGCCGCGCTCCGCGTGAGTTTTGCGTTGATGCGCTTCAGATACGACGCGTCGACGCTGGTGGCGGGGGTGTTAAGGATGAATTCACCGGCGGATTTGAGGTCTTCAAGCAACGCGAGGTCGCTGCGTCCGCGCACGCCGGTGGTGTCGCCGGTTTCGAGGAAACGGCCCGTGGCGGGCCTGCTGGTGGACAGGTTGTCGAAGACAACACCCGCGGTGAAGATGACGCTGAGTAACTGCGTGACGTTCATGGGCACCTTCCGGGACAGCGGCGAAGACGGACAGCACCGAGTGTAGGGGCGGATGCCTATCTCGGTCTGCAGCTACAAGCTCTGCAACAAGATCCTCGGTACTCAAGCTGAGTCAGCCTCCGCCCCTTACGTTGGGCACTTACAGGAGCGCCGAGCGCCTCAATGTCCACGTGTCACTTCCTCTTGCCAAATGTTTGTCTTTGCGGAGCGATCACGCCGAATTCGTTCCGTTAGTCCGCGAACTACTGAGTGCGCCGCAGGTACGTGTCCTGCAGGTTCAGCCACAGCTCTGCCGAAGTTCCCAGCGCCGCACCGACGAGGGCTGCTGATTCTCTCGTGAGCTCGTGTTGCCCTGAAATCAACGCTTCCACAAACGTCGTTGGCTGGCCCAGAATTTCTGCAAAGTCTTCTTCACTCCAGCCGCGCGCTTCCAATTCTTCAGCCAGGTAGTCTCCGACCGGAAAAGCTTCGGCCAGTGGTTGAGTAGTCATCGTTCACCTCCCATTAGTGGTAGTCGACCATCTCGATCACAACTACGATGCGTCTATCTTCATCTGTCTCAAACCGAATGACAAGGCGAAATTGCCTGTTTAATCGAATCGATGAGGTACCGACTCGATCGCCTCGAAGTTGCTCGAGTCTTAAGGACTTCAGCGCTCGCAAATCTCTTTCGTCACTGACATTTGCAAGTACCTGAATCTTGCGACGAAAGGCTCGCACCAGCTCGGGAGACCAACGCTTTGGCTGGAACGTGGAATCTTCGGCAAGGCGTTTAAGGATCTTGTCTTCGAAACGAATTCTCACGCAGACCATGACTCCGTCTGGTGAAAACACCGGCCGTTTGAGAACTTGCCTAAATTACGCGTTGGCCCGCTTGCCCACCCTTTTCTCCCCATGAGAAGAAGTGTAGAGAGCGATCTACGGTCTGCATAGCCTCTGACTGCTCATTTGAGTGAACACTTCCCCGCGGAAAACCGCACCAAACGAATAAAGTGCTAAACAAGCAGCGCTTGGGGGTTCACACGCAAGACGCGCCGATGCTGGCGACCTCGCTCGACTGGAGGAACCGACCTGTCGCGAGCCAGCTGGTGGACAGATTGTCGAACACGACACCCGCGGTGAAGATGACGTCGCGGAGCTGCGTGACGTTCATGGGCACCTTCCGGGACAGCGGCGAAGACGGACAGCACCGAGTGTAGGGGGCGGATGCGAGGGGTCAGTTACTCCTCGTCTGGCAGTGGCTCACCGTATCCGGTGAGAAGGCAGAGTTTCGAAAGGTTGTTGTAGATCTCGATACGTTCCGCCTTGAACTTCCAGCACAACGTGCCGAATAGGTCGCCAGGGTTCACGCCTTCTTTGCTTTTGGCCACGAACAGGTGGGCAAGACGGTTGGCGAACTCTTGGTCGTGCCCCTCCACGGTTGCTCCGCCGCCCGCTGTTCTGCGGTCGGAGTAGATAACGTTCCATCCACCGTTGGGCGACTCGATAACCGCAACCTCACCAGCCCCCGAGACAAGACCATATGGAAGATAACCAGCCATTGCTACTCCTCGTGACGCTGACCCGTAATCATCTCGTCCCGCGCAGCTACGTCTAGTAGACCTTGTTGGTTCCGCCATCCACCATGAGTGTTTGGCCGGTGATGTAGCGGGCGTCGCGGCTAAGCAAGAATGCGACGACCGGGGCGACGTCTGTCTCTGGGTCGCCGAAACGACCGAGCGGGATGCGCTGCAGAGACTGCTGGTAGAGCTCCGGGAATGCCTCGGACCACTTCTGCACGCCCTCGGTTAGCGCCATCGGACCGACGACGTTGACGCGAATGTCGTCCTTCGCCCACTCGTTGGCTACCACGCGTGAAAGGCCACGAATCGCTTCCTTAGCTGCCGCGTACGCCGCCTGGGTGGGCTGGCCGATAATGCCGGCACCGGAGGCGAAGTTCACGATCGCGCCACCGTTGTCTTTGAGGTGCGGGTAGGCGGCAAGCATGAAGTTCTTGGTGGCCTCGAAGCCGGTGCCGAAGGACAGGTCCCAGTCCTCCTGCTCTAAATCGGTGAACGGCTTCTGCCGCGATGCGTGTGCGTTGTTGACCACGCCGGTGAGCTTGCCGAACTTCTCCACCGCAAGCTCCACGGCCTTCTTCGCGGTCTCCGGCTTGCTCACGTCGCTGCTGAGGAAGACAACGTTGTCGCCGAGGTCTTTCTCGAGGGTGGCGCCGGCGTCGTCGTTAATGTCTACGGCAACTACCTTCGCTCCACGTGCGACGAGGATGCGCGAGATTGCCCCGCCGATGCCTGCCGCACCGCCGGTGACCACGGCGACCTGATCCTGCAACTGCGTGTTCATATCTTGAGTGCTCATAAACCCGAGTGTATGCCCTGCTCACCAGGGTCGCTCGAGAGCTTGTTCGCCTGCGCCTACTCCGTGTCCTGGGCCAGCGACTCCAGCGACACCGGGTTGGCCAGGGGACGCACGCTCATGGCGTGAAGGTCGCGGTGGAGAAGGTCGGTCGTCGATACGCTGCAGGCGCTCGGTTTCTTTCCGCGCTGCTCATCGGCGGCATGACAGAGTCCGAAGCCGCACATTCTGCCCTGGCAGTTGCCCATGCCAACCCGGGTGACGCCCTTCGCGGCACGTGCGTCCGGTGATGTGTCTTCGGCGAAGTAGTGCTGCAGCGCATCGCTTGTCACGTCTTCGCAGCGACACACCACTGTGTCGGGTGAGAGATCCGACATATAGTTCTCCGGGATGCGCCCGGCGCGCTGGAAGGCTTGGGCGAAGATGTTGTTTGCGGTGACGGTGTAGCGATCCCGAAGCGACACCGGTTCGCCGAGGAACTTGCGGACGGCTATGCTGCCTTCAGCAACAGCACCGAGCACACCGCTGACTCCGTTGCCTTCGCCGACGACGTAGAAGCCTTCGACGGAGGATTCAAAGTTCTTATCCACCGTGGCCACCAGCGCGTTATCTGCGCTGAGGTGTGTTTCGCCGCGCAGCTGCAGCAACAGGTCGAGCTGCGGGATAAATCCCCAGTTCAACCCCACTGCGTCCACACCGTAGCGCTTGTCCTGCGCATCGCTATCCGCACCGATCTTACGCACCAGGACAGCGCTCACCCCGTCCCCACTCGCAGTGGATTCGATCTTGCTCACCACCGAGTTGAAGTGGAACTTCACCCCATGGCGCGCAAGCAAGGCCGAGTAACCCAACGCTTCCTTGATCTTCGAAGGGACAAGGACGGCGGAGAGGCCGCGGGGGAACCATGCGGTGGGGTTGGAGGCGTCGATAATTGCTTCGACCTTGGCGCCTGCTTTGATGACAGTCGCGGCCGCGGCCATTAGGAACGGACCGGTGCCTGCGATGACAAAGCGCTGGCCAGGGGCGAAGCCGTTTTCTTTGATAAAGGTTTGCATGCCGCCGGCGGCCATCACGCCTGGGAGCGTCCAGCCTTCGACGGGCAACTGACGGTCGTAGGTGCCGGCGCAGTAGAACACGTTCGCAGCGGAGACGTGCCCCTCGGGGAACACTTCCGGCGAACCCAACGGCCCGCTCAGGCGAAGCGTAAACCGTGCCGGGCCAGACTCCTGGGCATGGTCGATCCTGGAGACCGAGGCGTTGGGTACGTATTCGAGCTCGCCGGCCTCGACGCCTTCGAGGAAGTCGCGCTTGAGGTCGCGGAACTGCTGCCAGTGGTGGTGCCACTTCGAGTGCTTGGACTCGAGACGAGGCGCGATCTCGGCATGCTTCCAGAACTGGCCACCGACGGCTGGGTTCTGGTCGATGAGCAGGACTTTCTTTCCGTTTCCGCGGAATGCGCATGCGCTGGACAGGCCTGCGGGGCCGCCGCCGACGATGACTGCGTCGTAAACACTCACTATTCGTTCCTCCCGTTCGAAGCGGCGGTTCCTGTTCCGGCGGTTCCTGTTCCCGTTTCAATGACCATGCCGTCCTCCACCTGCACAAGACAGCCGCGAACCTTCGGTGTCCCGTTGACGGTGACCAGGCATTCGAAGCAGCAGCCGATGCCACAGAACATGCCGCGGGGCGCTTCGGTGACTTCGGATTTACGGTTGGTCAGGGTTTCCCGGGCCGAGTAGATCGCCGCCGGGATTTTCATCGGTCGTGGCACCTCGTGCTGGGCGCCGTCGAGCACAAACCGGATCGTCATTGGTGCTGCTCCTTACCTGGCTGCTTCGAATCGGGAGGGAAGAAAGTCATCGAGCGGTACATCAGTGCTACCGATTCCACCGGTGAGGGCTTGGGAGATCAGTTTGCCCGTGCCTGCGCTGAGTCCGATGCCGGCACCTTCATGCCCGGTGGCGTGCCACAGGCCATCCAGGCGTGCGTCGGGGCCGATGATTGGGACGTGGTCTGCACAGTAGGGCCGGAAGCCGTGGTAGAACCGCAGCACGTTCACCTTGGACAGGCCGGGGAAGAGCGCGATGGCGTTCTGCGCGATTCCCTTTAAAGCGTCCTGGCTGACCTCGTTGGAAAACCCGACGCGTTCGCGGCTCGAACCGATCAGGATCGTGCCAGCTTGGGTGCTCTCAACCACTGGGGATGTCTGCAGGCCACCGTCCGAGCTGACCACGTTGTCCAGGTAGGACGCGGAGTAAACCTTGTGGTTGACCGTCATGTCTGCGCGTTGCGTGACCAGCACGTACCCGCGGCGTGGCTCCACCGGCAGTGGCATTGCGCCCCATTGTTCGGAGACTCCAGCGGCGAATGGACCGGTGCAGTTGACCACCGTCTTCGCGTGGAAGTCTCCCGCGGGGCAGCGCACGCCGACCACGGTGGTTCCGTTGGTGATCAGTTCTTGGACCGGGTTGTGCTCGTACAGTCGCGCGCCGAGACGGACGGCGTTGGCGAGGAAGCAGTTCACGGTGGCCATGGGCATGAGCTGGGAGTCCTGTGGGTACCAGGCGGCCCCGACGGCGTCGTCGGTAATAAATGGCTCTTTGTCGCGAAGTTCCTGCGGGCTGAGCTCTTCGACGTCGATGCCGTATTCGCGCTGGGCTGCGAGTGCGCGTTGGAGCGACTCCATGGTTTGGTCATTCGTTGCGACGACCAACCCACCCTTCGGCTCGAATTCAATCTCCTCCGCGAACTGTGACAATTCCCCTCGCCATAACCCGAGGGAGTACTTTGCCAACTCCAGTTCCGGACCGTTTTCTTTGTCGGAAACGAGGAGGTTTCCTTCGCAGTGTGAGGAGGTCTGCGATGCAGCAGTGTGCTTTTCGACGACTGCCACCCGCAGGCCCGCCTCCGCACAGTAGTAGGCGGTGGCGGCACCGATGATGCCTGCGCCGACTACGACGACGTCGAACGTCTCAGCCATGTCCGTCCTCCTTGGTATGTACGCCTTGGTGTTTAGGCCTTTGCTGCAGTGGCGTCGGGGGTTGCATTGCGGCGGGCGTTGAAGTCTTCCCACCACCGAGCGTTCTCGATGCCAACGCGTCGCGGATCGAAGACCGGGTCGAGGCCCTGCTTGAGTTGCTCGTCGTAATCCTTTGTAATCTTGCGGACCAGCCTGGACATGCTCAGGATGACCAGCATGTTGATCCAGCCAAGCAGACCGAAGGAGATATCACCGAGCGCCCACATGACGTCGCCGGAACCGACACATCCGAAGACAGTGATACCCAGTGCACCGATGCGCAGCAGCAGGCGAGCAACACCATCGGAGCGTCCCATGATGAAGATCAGGTTGGTCTCTGCAATGTAGTAGTAGGCCACCATCGAAGTGAACGCGAAGAAGAAGATGCCAAGGGCGACAAACGCTGGACCGAAGCCCGGCAGGCCGGAGTTAATAGCTTCCTGCGTGTAGCCGACACCAGCGTCAACGTTCGGGAGGTGCTCTACCAGGAGACGGCTTCCATCGGTGACGTTGTAGGAGTTGGTGATCAGGATCATGATTCCGGTTGCCTGGCACACCACCACGGTGTCAATGAAGATGGAGAACGACTGGATCAGGCCCTGCTTGGACGGGTGCGAGTTTGACGCCGCAGCGGCAGCGAAGGTTCCTTCGCCGACGCCAGCAACGTTGGAGAACGTCGCCCTTCGCACGCCCCACGCAATCGCGGCACCTGCAAGGCCACCGAAGATCTGGTCAGTGCCGAAAGCGGAGCCAAGCACGAGGGAGATCGACGGGAAGATCTGATCCGAGTTCATGCCCAGCAGCACCAGTAGCGCCAGGACATACGCGGCAGCCATGACCGGAACCATGACCTGCGCGACCTTCATGATGCGGTTGGTGCCACCGAAGATGGTGATGCCCATCATGGAGGTCAGCACGATCGCCGTCACCCAAGCTGGGATGCTGAACGCGTTATCCATCGAGGTGGTGATCGTGTTGGCCTGAACACCTGTGGTCAGGAATCCGTAGCAGACCAGGTAGCACACCGCGATAATCACGGCGAGCCAGCGAAGCTTCAGGCCGAGTTCCACGTAGAACGGAGCGCCACCACGGTCTTCACCGTTGATCCGCTTCTTAAAGGTCTGCGCGAGTACCACCTCGGCGTACGCCGACGCGGAGCCCAACAGGGCGACGACAACCATCCAGAACATTGCGCCCGGGCCGCCGGCGTAGATCGCGGTCGCCACACCGGCGATGTTGCCCACGCCAATACGGCTGGATAGCGAAAGCATCAGGGCTTGAAGTGGACGCACGCCGCCGTCTTCGGCTGGCTGGGCCGTAATCTCCTTGAGCATTTGGGGAATGCGACGGAACTGGATGCCACGCGTCAGGGTTGTAAACCAGAGTCCCACCAGTAGCGCGAAGTACGCCATGGGGTTCCAGATGAGATCATTGATTGTTGCAAGCATGGAGAACCTCTTCTCTGCTGTTGGGGAGGGAGTGGTTAATCAGCACCCCAGATGTCACCGATTGTGAAGCCTTGCTGGAACGGATCAGTTGGATCAACGACGAGTTTGTTGATTCCGGTGATCCATCCACGTCCTGTGATCTCAGGGGTGATGCCCTTGAAACCGCCCACTTCCTGTTCCTCGAGTACTCGGGCCTTGAAGTAGGTGCCCAGCATCGATTCGTGCAGGAATTCTTCGTTGATGCCGATTTCGCCGCGCGCGTACATGCAGGCGACGCGTGCCGAGGTACCAGTGCCGCACGGGGAACGATCGAAGGTTCCGGTCCAGGTATCCGGATCGTCGAGTTTGAGCGTTCCGTTTGGCAGCACCACTGCATTCCTGGCGCTGCGCCCGGGTTGTGCGGTCCGATAGATCATGGGAAGGTGAACCTCGTTGAGGTCCGGGAACAGCGGGTGTTCCACCGGGAACTGCTCGCGGGCCGCTGCACACAGCGCAGATGCCGCACGGAGAATCTGCTTTTCCGCGCTGCGTTCGAGCTCGAACGGGAATTGGTCCACGTTGGCCTGGACGTAGAACTGCCCGCCGAACGCGATGTCTGCCTTAATCGTCCCGTAGCCGGGAAGTTCGAGCGGAACATCGAGCCCAACGGGGAACGAGGCAACGTTTGCGAACCTCACGGCCTGCAGCACACCGTCTTCAACCACAGCCACAACTTCGACTGTGCCTGCGGCGGTGTCGACCTTCAGCGTGGTTTCGGGTTCTGTGACTCGCACGAGCTCACTATTGACGAGCGCAGTCACCGCACAGATCAAGTTCGACCCAGACATCGGCCTGAAGCCACCCTGTTCCATGACGATCAGCCCGAAATCAGAATCCGGTTCCACCGGCGGGGTGATCACGGGAGCACAGAGGGAGGGGAAGCCGCGGGGCTCGTGAAGCACAATGCGACGCAGGTCTTCAAGCTGGGTCTCGGCGTTGATCAAACGTTCCAACATCGTTTGACCCTTGAGACGAAGGTGCTGGTCGATGACCACGCGTCCGGACTCGCCCTCAGCGTGGGCGTCGATCACCGTGATGGTTCGCATCTTTGCCATGACGACTCCTAGGCCTTACCGTCTGCTGCGTCGAGGGCGCGGTCGATGAGGTCCTTGAGCAGGGCGGTGGCTTCGTCGTCAATCGCGGATGCTGGCAGACGAATCGGACCGGCATCGATGTCACGGATCTTCAGACCAGCCTTCACACCGGCCGCGTAGTTACCCGACTCCAACGCGTCGCAGATCGGCAACAGGTAACGCCAGAGGTCACGAGCCGTGTCCAGGTCCTTGTCCACCGCCAAGGCGTTGAAGAACTTCACGGCGAGATCCGGCAGGAAGGCAGCCATGCCCCACACCGAACCAGGTGCGCCAGCAGCAAGAGCCGACAGGTTCAGGCCATCGAAACCGCACAGGGGAACGATGTCCTGCTGGTCCATCTGAATGATGGTGTTGAACTTCACCATGTCGCCCTCGGTGAACTTCACGGAGTCGACATTGGTGCGGGCGCCGAGCTCGACCAGCTCCTCCGCAGTGAGCTGCAGGCCGGTCGTGTCAGGCAGGTGGTAGTAAAGAATCGGTAAGTCAGCCGCCCTGGAAATCTCGTTGAGGTGGCGCACCAGCTCTTCAAAGCTCGGCGGGGTGTAAAACGGCGCAACAACCATCAGCCCGTCTGCGCCCGCGTCAGCAGCCTCGCGTGCCAGCAGCGCTGCTTCTTTCGTGCTCAGGGAGCCGACGCCTGCGATCACGGAAAGGCCATGCTTCTTGCCAGCCTCGCAGTACAGACGGTTGACCTCAATGCGCTCTTCGACCGTCATCGCACCGAACTCACCAGTCGTACCACCCGGGATGATGCCAATCACGCCGTTGTCAGCAACGAACTTGGTCATCTCTTCGATGATGTCCTTTTGAATGTTCTCACCGTCCGCAGAGAACGGCGTCGTCATCGCTGCAATGACACCTTCATAATTGATCTTGCCCATGACATACCCTTCCAGAGTCTGAATATTGGCCTAGATTGTCACACAATCTAGTGTGGTGCGGACGATATCCTGCTTTTAATTTGATGTCAATCACATTTTTAATATTTGCCCAGTTAAGGAGGCACAAATGGAGACCAGCAAGCGGTTTAGCCTCGCAGAAAGCCTGCGATCCGCCATCGCAGGCGGTGAGCTCCCGCCGGGCACTCGTCTCAAAGAACAGGCGCTTGCCGAGGAATATGGCGCGTCCCGACCGACCGTGCGCGAGGCTCTAGGAACCCTTGCTTCCGAAGGGCTGCTCACCCAAATTCCGAACGTTGGGGTGCTCGTCAAAGAACTTTCAGCCGACGAAATCCTCGACGCCATGCGAGTACGCCACACCCTTGACATGTTGGCCGCCACGCGAATTATCGAGGACGCCTCGAACGGTCGCCTCAACCGAGTCGAGGAGGGGCTGGTAACTTACTGCAAGGCTATGACCTCGCTAGATGAGAGCGATCGACTTCAAGCACACCTTGCTTTCCACCGCGAAATTTGGGCAGCCTCCGACAGTGAAGTACTACTCCAACACTGGCCACTCACCGCGTCGCACATCTCCCTGGCGATCGCTATTGAGTCTCGTGCCCACAACGATCGCACCCACGATGTGGCCTCGCACGAACTCCTTGTAGCCAAGCTCCGGGAGCGCAATCTTGACGAGATCCGACAGGCGTTTTATGACCACACCGTGATCGCTGCCACAAAAATGCTTGACGGTATGTAGGACCACAGCTACAGTCGTGTTTCGTCTGACAATCTTTTCGACTTCAGGAGGCCCCATGGCTGTTCAACTCCCCGACAACGTCAAGCGCGACTTGTTCATCGGTGGCGAATTTGTTGAATCTTCGTCCGGCGAACGCTTCAGCACGCCGAACCCCGCCACGGGCGAAGAGCTCACCACGGTCGCCTCTGCCAACGAAGCAGACGTTGACCGCGCCGTGGCAAACGCGCGTGAGACGTTCAACTCCGGCGTCTGGTCCGCCCTCGCACCCGGCGAGCGCGGCTCGGTTTTGGCCAAGTTCGCCCAGCTGATCGAAGAACGCACCGAAGAACTTGCCTACCTCGAAGCACTCGACGCCGGCAAGCCGATCACCGACTGCCAAACCTTCGACTTCCCGGATGTCGTTGGCACGTTCAAGTTCTACGCAGAGGCAGCCGACAAGTTCTTCGGCCAGGTTGTGCCGACCGGACCGGAGAACCTGGGCCTGCTCGTCCGCGAACCTGCAGGCGTCGTTGCAGCCGTACTGCCCTGGAACTTCCCGGCTGCGATGCTCGCATGGAAGCTCGCACCCGCCCTCGCCACTGGTAACTCCGTGGTGGTCAAGCCGCCAGAACTAGCAAGCCTGACCACCCTGGCCCTGGCAGAGCTGGCAATCGAAGCAGGCATCCCCGCTGGCGTGTTCAACGTCGTCCCCGGCCGTGGTGAGGTCGCCGGCCAGGCACTGGGCAAGCACATGGATGTGGATGTGCTGTCCTTCACCGGCTCCGAGCCGGTCGGGCGGAAATTTCTCGAGTACTCCGCCGCGTCGAACCTGAAAAACGTCACCCTTGAACTCGGCGGCAAGAGTGCCCAGATTGTCATGCCGAGCTGGGCAGACGACCTCGACCGTGTTGCCGAAGACCTCGCCGAAGCAGCCTTTGGCAACAACGGACAGAACTGCACGGCAGGCTCGTTGGTCTTGGTGCACTCGTCTATTAAGAACGAACTGGTCGAGCGTTTGAAGACCGTCACCGAATCCAAGAAGGTCGGCGACCCGATGGATCCGGACACCGAGCTCGGCGCCCTCATTGAGGAGGCTGCTTACAAGCGCGTGCTGGGTTACATCGAGAAGGCACGCGAGGATGGCGGAACCATTGTCACCGGCGGCAAGGCCGTTCTCGAGGAGACCGGTGGCTGGTTCGTCGCCCCGACCGTGATCACCGACCTCCCCGCTACCTCTGCAGTCGCGCAGGAAGAGATCTTCGGCCCAGTCACGGTAGTGCTTGAGTTTGACGACGAAGACGAGGCAATCCGCCTAGCCAACGGCACCAAGTACGGCCTCGCCGGCACCGTCTGGTCGAAGGACCTCAGCCAGGTCATGCGCATGTCGCGCGCATTCCAGGCCGGCACCATCGCCGTCAATGGTTACAGTGAGGGGGACATCCGCACGCCGTTCGGCGGCTACAAGCACTCCGGCTTCGGCGGCAAGGACAACGGCTTCGAAGCGATGGAGCAGTACACCAACCTGAAGACCATCTGGATGGAACTGTCGTAGATTGCGTCGTGCGAAACCGGAAGCAGGGAGGCTGCTTCCGGTTTCGTCGTTTGTTGCTTACTGGGGTGTTGAGGGGCACTAGGGAGTTAGTTCTCTGTGGGGCGTTGCTTCTCGACGAAGCCACACCCCAACACCACCCGTCTCACCAGCTCATCCCCGCGGGTGCGGGGCAGACGGTGACCTGTTCTCGGCTGCGGAGCCGCCGGAAGGCTCATCCCCGCAGGTGCGGGGCAGACGAGTAGGTAGAGCGCAGCGCACCGATGAGCGAGGGCTCATCCCCGCGAGTGCAGGGCAAACCGGTCGACCTGTTCCTCGGTCATGGGTGCCTCGGGCTCATCCCCGCGAGTGCGGGGCAGACGTCAATCCACGTGGTGATGGTAGGGCCGTCGAGGGCTCATCCCCGCGAGTGCGGGGCAG
>NZ_KV833345.1:22476-22869 GCF_001837615.1 Corynebacterium sp. HMSC070H05 | reverse complement strand
GGCTCATCCCCGCGAGTGCGGGGCAGACGAAAACGACGACCGCCGAAACCCCTCCGCCTCAGGCTCATCCCCGCGAGTGCGGGGCAGACCAGTCCCCCTCGCGCTGCAGGCTTGCGCGCCGGGGCTCATCCCCGCGAGTGCGGGGCAGACGTGTCGAACCGGCGACACACTCTCGTCCCGCAGGGCTCATCCCCGCGAGTGCGGGGCAGACCCGAATAACCCCTGACCGCACCCGGTGGGGGTGGGCTCATCCCCGCGAGTGCGGGGCAGACACGGTTTCTGATGTGGTGTGGGCGCTCGCCGGGGGCTCATCCCCGCGAGTGCGGGGCAGACGCGTACCTGGTCGGTGATGTCGGCCCAGATTCGGGCTCATCCCCGCGAGTGCGGGGCAGA
>NZ_KV833345.1:22046-22376 GCF_001837615.1 Corynebacterium sp. HMSC070H05 | reverse complement strand
GCTCATCCCCGCGAGTGCGGGGCAGACAGGAGGTCTACTGCATACCGCAGGGTGGCGTAGGGCTCATCCCCGCGAGTGCGGGGCAGACGTCATGCACCGTGGCGGTGTGGGTGTGCAACTGGGCTCATCCCCGCGAGTGCGGGGCAGACTTGGGCAGGCTCTATCTCCCACCTGGGTCCTACGGCTCATCCCCGCGAGTGCGGGGCAGACTCCATCTCCGCGTGTGCACCATTCGAGCGTGAGGGCTCATCCCCGCGAGTGCGGGGCAGACTCGATGTGGTCACCCTCTGGGTGCTGGGTGTAGGGCTCATCCCCGCGAGTGCGGGGCAG
>NZ_KV833345.1:21678-21946 GCF_001837615.1 Corynebacterium sp. HMSC070H05 | reverse complement strand
GCTCATCCCCGCGAGTGCGGGGCAGACTGGGGGCGCGATAGTGTCCGGCGACGCAAGGTGGGCTCATCCCCGCGAGTGCGGGGCAGACAAATGAACTAAACCCAAGGTCGCAGATCATTGCGGCTCATCCCCGCGAGTGCGGGGCAGACGCTTGAGTTGGGCGTGACAGCCGCGGCAGGTTGGGCTCATCCCCGCGAGTGCGGGGCAGACGACGACTCCGGCATTGCCGCCTGGGGAACCACCGGCTCATCCCCGCGAGTGCGGGGCA
>NZ_KV833345.1:21320-21578 GCF_001837615.1 Corynebacterium sp. HMSC070H05 | reverse complement strand
GGCTCATCCCCGCGAGTGCGGGGCAGACTGAGCACCACCGCGAGGGTGAGCAGTGCGGCAGTGCTCATCCCCGCGAGTGCGGGGCAGACACATCGGGGCTGGTCGTGCCGCCCTTCTTAGCGGGCTCATCCCCGCGAGTGCGGGGCAGACTCTTGCGACAAACGCGCCGCAACCGCCGACATGAGTGGAGACAGGCCGAACGTGATGAGTTCGGCCATGCGTGCCGACGTGGGCTCATCCCCGCGAGTGCGGGGCAGA
>NZ_KV833345.1:21013-21220 GCF_001837615.1 Corynebacterium sp. HMSC070H05 | reverse complement strand
CTCATCCCCGCGAGTGCGGGGCAGACGACCACTCGATGTTGTCGAGAGGG
The DNA here is from genome assembly GCF_001837615.1 of Corynebacterium sp. HMSC070H05. Lineage (NCBI taxonomy): Bacteria > Bacillati > Actinomycetota > Actinomycetes > Mycobacteriales > Corynebacteriaceae > Corynebacterium > Corynebacterium sp. HMSC070H05. The sequence continues at coordinate 21,170 of NZ_KV833345.1, read as the reverse complement.
ACTTCGGTGGGCTCATCCCCGCGAGTGCGGGGCAGACGGCGGGCACGGAACAATCCGTTCGTGCCCGCCCGGCTCATCCCCGCGAGTGCGGGGCAGACGGTGCCCCTTGATGCGGGTGGCTTTCGTGGGGGGCTCATCCCCGCGAGTGCGGGGCAGA
>NZ_KV833345.1:20692-20913 GCF_001837615.1 Corynebacterium sp. HMSC070H05 | reverse complement strand
GCTCATCCCCGCGAGTGCGGGGCAGACACGTAGCCGAGTTCGACGAGTGCCATGACGCGGGGCTCATCCCCGCGAGTGCGGGGCAGACCGACGTTGGTGGCGCCGGTGCCGATGCGTGAGCCGTGGAGGTGATGTGGGCTCATCCCCGCGAGTGCGGGGCAGACGACCCGAACATCAAGGTCGGACGTAATCAACTGGGCTCATCCCCGCGAGTGCGGGGC
>NZ_KV833345.1:20383-20592 GCF_001837615.1 Corynebacterium sp. HMSC070H05 | reverse complement strand
GCTCATCCCCGCGAGTGCGGGGCAGACGTGCGGGAACTCAACGAGGATTACACCGCCAAGGGCTCATCCCCGCGAGTGCGGGGCAGACTTAAACCGCGAGATACCCAGAATCGCCGGCACCGGCTCATCCCCGCGAGTGCGGGGCAGACGCGGATAGTCGGCGGGGTCAAGCCCGTCGAGGGGGCTCATCCCCGCGAGTGCGGGGCAGA
>NZ_KV833345.1:19399-20283 GCF_001837615.1 Corynebacterium sp. HMSC070H05 | reverse complement strand
GCTCATCCCCGCGAGTGCGGGGCAGACAGGTGTAGCGCGGCTTCATCGTGTGAGCCATGGGGGCTCATCCCCGCGAGTGCGGGGCAGACCGATCCTCGGCGGTGCCCACAAGGTCGCCGGCGGGCTCATCCCCGCGAGTGCGGGGCAGACGACACCATCGGTCTCGCCGACGGCGCCGAAGTGGGCTCATCCCCGCGAGTGCGGGGCAGACAGTGCTTACGCACACACCAACAATGGCGGGGAAGGCTCATCCCCGCGAGTGCGGGGCAGACAAATGGCTCCACATTTAGGGATGGGACTGGAACGGCTCATCCCCGCGAGTGCGGGGCAGACGGTGGCGATCACGATTACGGGCATTGGGTGTCCGGCTCATCCCCGCGAGTGCGGGGCAGACACCAGGCCAAACACGCTCCGGCAAACGGGCGACGGCTCATCCCCGCGAGTGCGGGGCAGACAAGGTGGCGATATTCGAGAATGGAAGCGCGTCGGGCTCATCCCCGCGAGTGCGGGGCAGACACCATCGGCGGGCTTTTGCGCATCCTCCGCAGGGGCTCATCCCCGCGAGTGCGGGGCAGACTTGATGCGTTCTCGCTGGTTGCTCGTACCCTGGGGCTCATCCCCGCGAGTGCGGGGCAGACGCCTATGTTCCCGTTTTGCCGTCGTTCGATAAGGGCTCATCCCCGCGAGTGCGGGGCAGACGCCATGGGTGACCTGTCTGCGGAGGAGCGCGAGCGCTCATCCCCGCGAGTGCGGGGCAGACGCGGGCTGTGGTTGGTGGTCAGGTTCCGGCTGGGGCTCATCCCCGCGAGTGCGGGGCAGACCAAACTCCACCGGCGCGCCAGCGGGTCCACATAGGCTCATCCCCGCGAGTGCGGGGCAGACAC
>NZ_KV833345.1:19031-19299 GCF_001837615.1 Corynebacterium sp. HMSC070H05 | reverse complement strand
GCTCATCCCCGCGAGTGCGGGGCAGACTTATCGTTCCCTTCCGGGTGAGTACTCTTGAACGGCTCATCCCCGCGAGTGCGGGGCAGACTACTGATCCCACCTTTACCGTCGACTGGCCACCGGCTCATCCCCGCGAGTGCGGGGCAGACGCGAAAGGCCTGGCGCGGGAAAAGGGTTTACGGGGCTCATCCCCGCGAGTGCGGGGCAGACCCGTCCTGGAGTGAGCCAGTAGGTGAGGAATTGGGCTCATCCCCGCGAGTGCGGGGCA
>NZ_KV833345.1:18659-18931 GCF_001837615.1 Corynebacterium sp. HMSC070H05 | reverse complement strand
CTCATCCCCGCGAGTGCGGGGCAGACGCGGTGGTTTTTCGTGTCGCCGGCATGGCCGAGGGCTCATCCCCGCGAGTGCGGGGCAGACCGCAGAGGAAGCCGCGAGTATGCCGGGCACGACGGCTCATCCCCGCGAGTGCGGGGCAGACCCTCAGAAGTCGGATTCCCAGACACCCGCAGACGGCTCATCCCCGCGAGTGCGGGGCAGACGCGCTTTTGGCCACTGCCAAGCGGCTTGACCTCGGCTCATCCCCGCGAGTGCGGGGCAGACCG
>NZ_KV833345.1:18353-18559 GCF_001837615.1 Corynebacterium sp. HMSC070H05 | reverse complement strand
CATCCCCGCGAGTGCGGGGCAGACGCGGGCCGTTTCTGGGGTGTAGCGCGCTTCCTGGGCTCATCCCCGCGAGTGCGGGGCAGACTCTGCTGAGGAGCTGTCTGATGCTCAGTCGAAGGGCTCATCCCCGCGAGTGCGGGGCAGACGGGCGTATCGCCTTTGCGAATGCGCTCGGCGCGGGCTCATCCCCGCGAGTGCGGGGCAGA
>NZ_KV833345.1:18046-18253 GCF_001837615.1 Corynebacterium sp. HMSC070H05 | reverse complement strand
CTCATCCCCGCGAGTGCGGGGCAGACGGTGTTGCCCGCCTGCTCGGACAGGGCGCGCAGGGCTCATCCCCGCGAGTGCGGGGCAGACCGCCCGTCGACTAGCGGTGGTGTGACGCGCCCGGGCTCATCCCCGCGAGTGCGGGGCAGACTAGAGCGAGGGTGTGGCTTTACGGCTCCGGTAGGGCTCATCCCCGCGAGTGCGGGGCAG
>NZ_KV833345.1:0-17946 GCF_001837615.1 Corynebacterium sp. HMSC070H05 | reverse complement strand
GGCTCATCCCCGCGAGTGCGGGGCAGACCTTCTCGATGATGACCCGGCGCGCGGCGACCGGGGCTCATCCCCGCGAGTGCGGGGCAGACGTATCCCAGGCGCCGCGGGCGGCCTCGGCAAAAGGCTCATCCCCGCGAGTGCGGGGCAGACCCTTCGCGACCAGCAACGCTGCACCAATCGAAAGGGTTAAGGAGCCAACTTCGTCGAGCCACCTATTAAGGTACCCCGCTAACGCGGGGAATGTTGTTGCCGCCCTTTCACTACGGCTCATCCCTGCACAACAGGGACACACGCGGATCTTAGTGCATCTGCTTCTCATCCATATCTCGCTCGATCCAATTAGTGGAAGGTGGGCATTCGGGATACAGATCCCCCAAACTTCTGCTACGCTCTCGAACTAACAGCAGTTCTCTTGGAATTCACATGACAAACATGGAGGTGACAAACATGGCAGACACGGCTCGTCGCCAAGATCATTTCGAAGCATCGATTGATTCGTTCGTCGATGGGCTTAGCCCGCAAGCGCGGTCGCTGTGGGCGAAGTCTGGCGACGAAACCGGCTACCTCAGCTTGGCCCAGCATCTAATCGACTCCGCCTGCACCGCTGCTGCGGTTTATGACACCTGGGTGTCGGATTCCCTCAAAGAGAATCTTGCACAGAACTTGAACCTATCCGTTGAGGAAGTCCGACGCCTCTACATTTGGCTCGCTGGAAATCACGACCTCGGCAAGGCGACCCTTACTTTCCTGAGTCAGCTCGACATGAAACCCGAGTTCAGGCACCTCCTTTCACGCGTCGCTGATGCGGGGCTCCCCATCACCATGAGCAAGCTTGAAGCGAGCAGAAAGTCGATGCCACACAGCATTAGTTCGGGTTTGATCCTCCGGAACTGGTTGGAGCAGAAGGGGTTCTCGCGCCGTCAGGCTAACTGGGTGTCGTCGACAGTGGATGCTCACCACGGGGTGCCGTCGGGCCCAGAGCGCGACGCCATTGACACCGTGCTTTCGGAGTACCCGGCCGAATGGCGTGCGGTTCACAACGAACTCATCAACGCAATGACAGAAACCGTCGGCGTTCACGATGTGCTGGAGTCCCTGAAGTCGCGGCGCAACCTCTTCGCGGCGGAAGCGCAGATCCTCACCGGGCTGATTGTGATGGCGGACTGGATCGCGTCGAACCCCGATGCGTTCCCGATGGTTGTCGCCGGCACCCAGACGCAGCGTGCGGAAACCGGCATGCGCGCCATCGATCTCACCGTGCCATGGAGCCCCGCGCAATTTAACGACGACACCCACGCCCTGTTCCGCAGCTCATTCGGCTGGCCTTCGACCTTCCAGGCAAGGCCGATCCAACAGGCCATGGCCGACGTGGCAAAAACATGCACCGAGCCGACTTTGATCATCCTGGAGGCGGAGACGGGTGTGGGCAAGACGGAGGCCGCGCTTGCAGCCGCGCAGATCATCGCCGCCTCAAACGGGGCCCAAGGGATCTACTTTGCCGCCCCCACCATGGCAACAGCGAACGGCCTTTTGGAACGCACGATGAATTGGGCTCGCAACACGACCGACACGGGCACAGTGTCGTCGCTTTACCTCGCCCACTCCAAGAACCAACTCTCCAAACCGTATCGTGAACTGCGGTTTAGGGGTGTCAACGAGGACGCGGCCGATCCCGCCGCGCACGGCGACGTCGTTGCCAGTTCTTGGATGAGTGGGCGCCGCCGCGGGCTTCTCTCAAACATCGTGGTTGGCACCGTCGACCAGGTGCTCATGCTTGCACTGCGACAGCGGTATTCGATGCTCCGTCACGCGGCACTCGCCGGCAAGATCATCATTTTCGATGAAATTCACTCTTACGGGGCGTATACATCGGATTACCTCGCCACCACGTTGGAGTGGCTCGCGCACTACGGCGCGACGGTCATCCTGATGTCGGCAACGCTACCTTCCGCAGAGCGCGAGAAACTCATCGCGGCCTACACCAGCAATCCCGTCGAAGAGCACTCAGACGCGTACCCGCTCATTACCGTGGCCAGCGAAAACTCCCTGCGCTACGTCACACCGGAGCAGAGCCCGACGAATCTCGAAGCGCGCATCGCGATTATCGACGACACCATCACCGCCCTGGAAGAACTCCTCGAGCCTTTGCTTGTCGACGGCGGCGTCGCCCTCATCATCTGCAACACCATCGCCCGAGCCCAGGAGGCGTATGGCGCGCTCAGTGCTGCTTACCCCGGCGAGGTTGAACTCCACCACGCAGGCTTTATGGCGTGGCAGCGCTCGGAGAAGGAAGACCGGATGCGCCAGGAGCTTGGGCCGGACAGCCACCGTGACGAAGGCCGGCCTTGGCGGAAGATCGTCGTCGCAACGCAGGTTGCCGAGCAAAGTCTGGACATCGACGCCGATGTCCTTGTCACCGATCTCGCCCCGATGGACCTGATCATCCAACGCATCGGACGTCTCCACCGGCACGGACGCCCGGAGTCGGATCGTCCGGAACAACTGCGTGAACCACAGGTGTTCATCCGAGCGATCGAAAGCCTGGAGCCAGCACCGGTAATCAACTCGGGCGCCAACGCGGTTTATGACCCGCTCATTCTGCTGAAAACTCTGAAGCAGTTGCCGACCGAATTTAAGCGACCTGACGACGTCGCCGCACTCGTCCAGTCCACATACAGCGACGATCACGAGGTCCCTGAAGGATGGGAGGAGGTGTGGGCAGAGGCGTCGTCGCAAAGCGAACAGCGCATCGATCGTGCCCATCAACGTTCGAAGTCTTTCCGGATTGATTCGCCACTTGACACGAATAGGCTGTACGGCCTTTTCGGTGATCTCACCAAGGCAACGATTCAACTTGGTGATGAGGAAAAAGGCGCCGCCCAAGTTCGCGACGCTGAGCCGACGGTGGAAGTCATTCCGATACAACAGATGGGCGATTACTACACACCATTTGACCGGGAAGATCAGATCGTCAGCGAAACGCCGCTGAACTACAACCAGGCATTCCAACTCGCGTCAAGCACGGTTCGCCTGCCGCTGAGGATGACACGATTCGATACTGATTTTGATGCCGTAGTTGATGCACTCGAGCGTTCCACCCCCATGGAGTGGAACAACCACTACCTGCTGAAGGGACAACTTGCACTCTCGTTGGACGCGAACGGCGAGGCTGTCTTGGGCAGATTCAGAGTCAAATACTCACCCGAACTCGGTCTAGAAAACATGTTCGATACCGGCGGCCCTGATGTCGGAAGAGGAAGTTAAATGAAAACCAAACCACACCACACACCAACACGAAGAAAGCGAAGGAGGTTGAAGAAATGAGCCAACATCCACAAACTCCGCCATCGTTTAACTTGCTGGATGAGCCATGGATCATTTGCACGACCAACGATGGCCCCGCAACATTAAGCATCCGAGAAATCTTCGACGGTAGTGCAACACCCGTCGCGGTCCTTGGGGATTCACCGACCCAGGACTACGCCGTTCTTCGCCTGTTGCTCGCAATCTTCTGGCGAGCCCACCACCAAGCCGTAACAAAGCAGCTCAGCACCAAGGCTGGGCGGCAGAATTTCCGGTGGGAGGATTGGTTCGTCGATACGCGGCAAGCCCTGCTTGACCAAGGACGCGATGAGACCGTCTTGGACTACCTGACACAGCATGAATCGCGCTTTGATCTGCTGCATGAGGAAACCCCATTTATGCAGGTAGCAGGCCTTCACACAAAGAAGGGTACAAGGGCGGATGTCTCCCGCATCGTCCCCGATGCTGAGCATGATTACTTCACCATGCGCACCCATGAGGGACGATCGAAACTCTCGTTCGCGGAAGCCGCGAGGTGGCTCGTCCATGCACAGGCGTACGACTACTCGGGCATCAAATCCGGCGCTGAAGGAGATCCGCGAGTCAAAGGTGGGCGAGGTTACCCAATCGGGACCGGCTGGTCCGGCATGACAGGAGGCACCGTCATTCGCGGCACCACGTTGCTGGAAACGCTACTGCTGAACTCGACTCCCGAAGCCATCTACCTAGACAACGCCGGCGACCATCCTGTGTGGGAACGGGAACCGGATACTCCGAGCCAGCGCAATGATCGCGCTGGGAAGATTGCAAAACCGGATGCCCCGTCCCCACATGGGCCTGCGGATCTTGCCACGTGGCAATCGCGGCGAATCCGTCTGTTCACGGAAGGCGATTCGGTTGTCAACGTCCTGGTCAGCAACGGCGATCAGATCCCGGACGCAGGCAAGAATGTGTACGGCGATCCAATGACCCCCTACCGGTACAGCCCCAACCAATCGAAGAAGGGGATTGAGGCCTACTATCCGCGCCCATATGACACGATGCGCACCATGTGGCGCTCCCTAGACGCGCTGATCGCCACAGGTTCTGATCCAGGCTTCGGTGGAAAGAATCTCGCACCCAAACGACCCTCGAACCTGGTGAACCTCTCCAATATCGCGGACGACCAGGGAACGGAAGAAGTCGCTGACCTCCACATCGTTTCCATGGAATACGGGCCACAGAGCTCAACCGTAGGCACGATCGTCAGCGCAAACATGGGACTCCCGCTACAACTGTTGCAGGACGACTCGCTGTCCGCAGCCCACCGCCAATACGTACGCGACGCTGCCGAAGCAACAAAGGACGCCGCGATCTCACTCGGCTGGTTTGCCGGCCAACTCAAGGTCGCAGCAGGTGGAGAATACGTTTTCGATGCCGACACGGCAGACCGCCTGTACACCGTCCTCGAGCCGAAATTCCTGTCCTGGCTGCGGAATCTGGACCTGTCGCAGATGGGTACGGAAGCGACTGCTTGGCAGGTCGAAATTGAGAAGCAGGTACTCCACATTGCGGACGAAGCCATTCGTGGTGCAGGGCAGAGGGCACTCGTTGGCCGAGTCGTCGATGCACAAGACGACGACTCTGGGCGAATTGTCAACGCTGGTTCTCTGTACCGGCAGTTGCGTTACCGCCTGAGCAAGGACCTGCCTCTGATCAAACGAGACAAGCCGACCGATCGGACTCGATCCGCCAAGGCCCCCGTGGCACAAGGAGAATCAGCATGACAAAACCCACACTTCACATCAGTATTGGCAGCACCGTTTCATACCTCCAACGAAACTATCTAGACCGAGCAGAGACCGCAGCTGGTGCAGACGCACGACGCGTCCTTGCGGAACTCCGACAAAGCGCGGCACGCAGTTTCGACGCCGATCCGTTAGCGCTGCAAAGGGTGCTGATGCTGCTCGAGCCGCCCCTCAGCGAGGATGAGCTCGGCCACGGCGATGCGCCCTCCCCATCGGAACTTGCGGCATATAACGCGCTGACTTTGTTCGCTCAGCACATGCAAAGCGCAACCAAACCAGTGCACACAACGGAATGCTCATTCGCACGCGCATGTGGCCGCCTGCAGACGCTCAGCGAATCCAACTCGATCAAACCCCGGTTTGACGCAATGCAATCCGCGCGCGACGAAGCATCACGCGTGCTGCACTTGCGATCGCTTGTGACGCTTCTGCGAAGCAAGGAACTCGCATTCGATTACGGCAGTTTCGCCCGAGACCTGCGGTCGCTTCAGTACCCATCGCGTCGCGACGGTGTCCTGCTCCGCTGGGGTAGGGACTACGCAGTCGGAACGCTTCGACCCAAGGCACAGCGCGCTGCTGAAGCCGAACCAGACATCACCTCCCCCTTCGCCACCTCTTAGACACACACAAAGAAAGGTTCATCATGTCCATCGTTATTGATATCCACGCACTGCAGACCGTTCCGCCGTCCCTGATCAACCGAGATGACACCGGTGCACCGAAGTCCGCGGTCTTCGGCGGTGTCCCACGTCAGCGCGTGTCGTCGCAATCCTGGAAGCGCGCCATCCGCCGCTACTTTGAAGACAACTTTGATGCTGAGCAGATTGGTGATCGCTCCAAGCGCCTCCCCGAAAAGATCGCCCTGCGCCTCGAAAAGGCGGGGCTCGAACAGGACGAAGCAATCAAGCGCGTCGAAGACCTGTTCAAAGCTGCTGGCATCAAGACCGCGGTTGAGAAGCCGAAGAAGAATGACGACTCGGAAGACCAGCCCAGCCCGTACCCGCGCACTGGCTACCTGTTGTTCCTCAGCCAGCAGCAGATCGATCGTGCGGTAGAAGAACTGCTCGCACGGGATGGTGAAAAGCCATCCAAGGGCGAGGCCAAGGCAATCCTCGACACTGATCACTCGGTGGATATGGCAATGTTCGGCCGTATGGTCGCCGACGATGCTGCCTACAACGTGGATGCATCGGTTCAGGTCGCACACGCCATCGGCATCCACGGTTCGACCCCGGACTTCGACTACTTCACCGCAGTGGACGATCTTGCCGAGGAAGGCGAAGAAACCGGTGCCGGCATGATCGGCACGGTCCAGATGATGTCGTCGACAATGTACCGCTACGCCACGATTAACTTCGAGGGTCTCCAAAAGAACCTGGAGTCCGTTGATGCTGCTCGCCTCGCTGTCCAGCACTTCATTGAAGCATTCGTGAGCTCTATGCCTACTGGCAAGATCAACACCTTTGCCAACCAAACCCTGCCGGAGCTCGTGTACGTGGCCGTCCGCGACACCCGACCGGTCTCCCTGGTCAATGCATTCGAGGTTCCGGTCGAGGCAGACCAGGGTACATCTCGTCGCAAGGCAGCAGCGGATCGTCTTGCACAGGAGGCACGTGATGTTGAGTCCGTCTACGGATTCAAGCCGCTCGCAGCGTACGTCATGGGAATCGGGGAGACGGCCGACTCGTTCACCGAAATCGCAGAGAAGACCACGCTGCAAGACCTGACGAAGAACATCAACGAAGTTCTCGATCGCGTCGTAGGTGACCAGTAATGACGCACTCGTTACTTCTCCTCCTCAAAGGACCGATGCAGTCCTGGGGTGATGAAAGCAGGTACAAGACGCGAGCGACTGCGACGACCCCAACGAAGTCGGGGATCGTCGGGCTGATTGCAGCCGCTCAAGGGCGTCGTCGCACCGATGACATCGAGGACCTTGCCAAGCTGCGCCTGGCGGTCCGCGTTGATCAATCCGGCAGCTTGCTGCGCGATTATCAGACCGCTCAGCCTTGGCAGACGCGCCCGCAAGACGCAGCACAGCTGGTCACCCGCTACTTCCTCTCCGACGCAGCGTTTGTAGCCGCTGTGGAGCACGAAGACCGCGCGCTTCTGGAGAGCATGGCTGAGGCGCTCCGCAAACCTGCCTACCCGTTGTTTATGGGGCGCCGCTCGTGTCCCGTGCACCCAGGTTTGGTGATCGGTATCGAGGACTCCAACGCTGAAACCGCGCTTCGGAATCACTCGACCTGGTACGCCACCGACATTCTAAAGCGGCAGGCACCGAAAGAGGTGTCGCTCGCGCTGTACCGCGACGCGAACGGTGCTGAACCTGGTGCGATTCCGCGACAGGACGTCCCCCTTTCCTTTGACCCCAAGCACAGGCGCTACGGGTGGCGTGATGTTGTTCGCTGCCACGATGTTGTGCTTGACAACCCACAGGGCGCCGAGACGTCTACCGGTACGGATGAGTTCTTCGAGGCGGTGGTTCGCGCATGACAACGTTGACACGCATCTCCCTCAACCCGGCGCGCAGGCAAGGCGTGAAACTCCTGACCGATCCCCAGGCAATGCACGCTGCAGTCCGTTCCGCTTTTCCGCCTGACATCTCTCAGACGGAAGCGCGAGTGCTTTGGCGGGTAGACAAACGCCCTCATGAGCACGTGCTTTACATCGTTGGCCCGGAGAAGCCGACGGGGGCGCACATTGTCGAGCAGGCCGGCTGGGACACTCGACCTGCTCAGTCTGCCGACTATGAGCGTTTTCTTTCCGCTTTGACCCGGGGCCAACGTTGGCGTTTCGAGCTCGTCGCCAACCCCACGTACTCCGAACCCCGTGAAGGAAAGCGTGGCAAGGTGAAGCCTCATGTGTCTGCGCACAATCAGCTCAACTGGCTGTACAAGCAGTCCGAGCGTGCTGGTTTCTCTCTAGCACCGCGTATCGACGACAACGTCACCGACGAGGAACGAGCCCGCTGGAACGTCGCAGAGCAACCACAGGTACTTGAACGGTGGACCGACGTATTCCGGCGCGACAAGAAGTCCCGCAATGTTCCACCGGTTCGTATCTCCAAGGCACGGTTCGTGGGCACGCTCGAGGTAACCGACCCCGAGCAGCTGCGAACCACCCTGACGCAAGGAATCGGCCGCGGGCGAGCCTACGGTTGTGGCCTGCTCACCCTCGCCCCGGTGAAATAGTGTCTCCCACCCCGCAGGAAGTGCCCATCACGAGACAAGCGTTGTCTCAGATGGGCAGTCGGATCTCGTTTCTGTATGTCGAGCGTGCCGTCGTGAACCGTGACGGCAACGCGCTCACCATTACAGACAAACGGGGCGTTGCCCATGTCGCCGCGACACAACTGGCAGTTCTGCTCCTCGGCCCCGGCACCAGGATTACCTACGCGGCGATGGCACTGCTTGGCGATGCCGGCGTTTCCACCGTGTGGGTAGGGGAGCGGGGCGTGCGTTACTACGCGAGTGGGCGTCCGCCGGCAAAGTCGTCGCGAATGGCGGAACTCCAGGCAGAGATTGTGACGAACCAGCGGAAGCGCCTCGCGTGCGCCAAGCGCATGTACGGTCTGCGTTTCCCTGGCGAGGACCTCACCGGGCTTTCTATGGCAAAGCTCCGTGGACGCGAAGGTGCACGGATGAAGAAGATCTACGCCCGTGAAGCCGAACGCGTTGGCATCAGGTGGAACCGACGCTCGTACGACCCAAACGATTACGACTCTTCCGATCCCATCAACCAAGCGTTGACCTCCGCGAGCTCGGCTCTGTACGGCATTGCGCACGCGGTAATCGTTGGCCTTGGCTTTGTGCCTGCACTTGGGGTTGTACACAACGGAACCGACCGTGCGTTTGTGTACGACATCGCAGACCTTTACAAAGCGGAAATCGCAATTCCTGCAGCCTTTGATGCTGTCGTCTCCGATCCGATGAAACCCGGCGTCACCGTGCGACGACTCGTGCGCGACGCGGTGGTGGACAAGCGCCTCATGCCGAGGATGGTCAAAGACCTCAAGTACGTCATGGACGTAACTGACGACGACACCTTCTCGGATGCCGAACTGTATCTGTGGAGCGAACTCGAAGTCATCGCAGCCGGTGTGAACTGGTCAGAACGCGAGACCGCGCCATGATGGTTCTCGTCGTCACCGCATGCCCGGCCGGTCTGCGCGGAGACCTGACCAAATGGCTGATGGAGATCGCCCCCGGCACCTTCGTTGGCAAGCCGTCCGCGAGAATCCGCGAGCTGCTTTGGCAGCGAACGACCGAACTGGTTAAGGATGGCCGCGCGTTGCTGGTCTACTCCAGCAACAACGAACAAGGCATGGAGTTTCGCACGCACCGTTATGACTGGGTCCCCACCGACTTCGACGGGCTCACGCTCATGGTGCGCCCGGAAGCCTCGAAAGGCTACACGCGTCGAACCGGGTGGAGCACCGCCAGACGCCAACGGAAGCGTTACAAATCCCGGTAGGAGATTGAGCTTCGGTCGCCTCAGCACTCCTTAAGACGCAATCTCCAATAATTGCTAGGGCTGCTATTTTTGCAGCCTCTATAACTAGTTAGTGACTGCAAAAATATCTCTTTAGGTAATCTTTGCAGCACGAATGCTAACCCCGCCTATTTCTCCGCGCACCGCCCCGCCAACGCCCGCGCCACCGCGAGGTCCTGCCACGGCATGCCAACCGTCTTGAACACGATGCGCCGATTCATGTCCAGCGTGACATCACCACGTACCACATCCACCATCGGGGTCACGTCGTCCCAGTTCAGCGCACCTTTCTCAACGGCAATCGCGACATCGCCAGCTTCACGCTGTGCAGCACCCGGATCCTCAACGATCACCTGCGCACCGGTCAGCACGTCCTCGTGCAGTTCACGCGTATCGGTAGTGTGTGCACCAACGGCAAGCACGATCACGTCCTCGCGCAACGCCTCCACCGACAGGATCGGCTCTGGTGACGACGTCGCCGTCACCACGAGCCCAGCCTTCCCCACAGCTTCATCCGCCGCTGGGGTGCCGGTCTCTACCCACTCGTACGGGAATTCCTCCGGCTCGTTCCGCGAGACAAACGTGAACGACACATCGCGCATACCAGCCAGCACGTCTGCGATGGTCTCCGCGTGCCCAATCCCCTGCGCACCGGTACCAAAGATGACCACGTCCAGCGGTTCCGACGACGCTCGCAACAGATCAACCACACCAGCTACCGACACCGCCGGTGTCCGCAACGTCGTCAACGCCGCCGCATCAATCACCCACTCCGGCGTCAGCGTCTTCCCATCCATGAGCAGGTACGACCCCTGAATGAACGGCACATCAACGTCCGAATCCGTGGGCTGAATCCCGAGCACTTTCACCCCAACAGCACCATCAAGTGCCGACGGCAGCAGGTGCATCTCACCGTGGGGGAGCGCCACCTTCTGCCGTTCCTGGTCGCTCGCTGGGTCGAACCCACCCGTGAGCTCTTCGCGCAGAGCGTCTACCGCTGCCGCTGGCGAAAGCGTTGCCATTGCCTCGTCATAGTCCACGTAACGCATGCGCCACAGTGTATGGATTTTTCGAGGAGGGGAGCAGGTGCCACGAGTTTCAGGAGTCCGCGCCCACTATCTACAGCGGCAGCACCTTCGGCACCGGCGGAAGTCCGAACTTGGTCAGGTCCACTACCTGGGTCGCCAGGAATCCGAGGCCGAGGAGCAGAAGCGGAACAACGATCGCGGCGACAATGCCGCCAGTCGAGCTACCCGAGCCAGAGTCCGAAGCTGAGCTCAAAGCTGAACCACCACCCGGCGCGGGGCTATGTTTCACGTGAAACGGAACGCGATCGCCGTTCGGCTTGTCCACGCTGAAGTAGTTCGCAGTGGCCTTTTGGTAGTAACGCTCCTTGTTCTCAAAGGCGCGGAGGACCTCCGCCACGTTCAACGGCTGGTTGCCGCGCGTAATCATGTCGATGCGCGCACCCGTCTGCACGGCGCCAACACCGTCAGCACCGTCGGCACCATCACCGTCATCGCCACCACCAGCGGAAACCTCCCCGGCGTACACCGCGAGGAAGCCCTTGCCCGGCACCCACACCGGCCCGCCGAGCGCCACCGTTCCATCCGGTTTCGCTTCGTCCGACAGCAGCACCATCGAGCCGTCGTGGCCCAGGTAGGTCCCACAACGCTCGCCGCCAGCGCCAGCGCCACCAGCACCAGCACCAGAGGTACACGCCTTCTCACCAGGCTCCACGGCATCCCACGCGACAATCGCATCGCCGGTCACCGCATTCCGGCCAACGGGCACGTACGGGTTGTTCAGGCGCACGTAACCGAACTTGTTGCGCGCGGTGGTGTCCTCGGCAGGGACCGTCAACGAACCAAGCGGCTCGCCGTGCGCGGTGTACAGCGTCGTGCCCGCCGCGCCGCATTCGGAGGACGTAAAGAGCGTTTGCTTATCGACGAACCCGGCAACGCACACGGCGGTATTGGTGTCGTCGTAAAGCAATGCGCCCTGGTTGAGCGCCGGGTGGGTGGGGAAGGGGACCGGATCGCCCAGGTTGCTGCCGTCCCAGAATCGCGCCTCGGAGCGCTGGAAGAACGCGAATCCGAGCCGGTGCGCCCGGGTGGCCAATTCCACGGCACCCTCGGCGGCGTTGGTGGTAACCATGTCGATGCGGCTGCCCACACCGTCCGCGTCGACGACGCCGACGAAGCCCTTCTCCGGGTTCCACAGTGCGGCACCGGGGTGCGCGGGCGACGGCGCGGTGTGGATGATCTGTGCGCCGTCGAGTCCGATGAACTCGCCACAGCCGCTGGTGGTGCACAACGTGTCGCCATGTGTGAGCGCATCCCACGCTGCGAATGCACCATGCTCGTTGCTGCCTGCGGTCAGGCGGCGGCCCTCTACCTCGACGGTGGCGGCGCCCTTGCCCGGCGCGGCCTTCACCGTGCCCACGAACTCGCCGGCAGCGGTGTACAGCGCCGTGCCCGGCGCGCCGCAGTTGGTGGACACGTAGAGCGTTTGCTTGTCCACGCGGCCGACGTGGCAGGTGGGGTTGCTGGCGTCGTCGTAAAGCAACATGCCCTCATCGATGCGGCGGATGGGGAAGGGGACGGGCTCGCCGGGTCCGCTGGTGTGTGACCAGAAGGTGGCGTCGTTGTGGGCGTAGAAGCGCTCGCCGTTTGCGAATGCCGCGCGGATCTTCGCCGCGTTGGAGTCGGCGGTGGTGTTGGACTCGATCATGTCGGGGCGCGAGCCGATGCCGTCGCGGTGGTACACGCCGACGAGCCCCTTGCCGGGGATCCGTAGCGCGGCGCCCGGGAGGACGCCGGGGAGTGGGTCGGTGAGGACGAGTCGGGAGCCGTCGTAACCCGCAAACGTGCTGCACGCGTCGGCAGCGCACACCTGCGTGCCGGGGGTGAGGTCCTCCCAAGCGACGATCGGCACATCGGTGTTTTCGCCTGCGGACATTAAGTTGCCGGTGATCTCGATCGTGGCCACCTGGTCGCCGGCGTCGGACGCGTTGACTGTCCTACCGACGAAGTCGCCGAGCCGGGTGTACACGTAGCCGTCGCACTCGGAGGAGACCACGAGGTGACCGTCCTCCACGCGGGCGATCTCACACACCGCGTCGCTGTGGAGCTCGCCGTTGTAATCACCGCGGTAGTTGTATAAGCGCTCGCCGGCGGTGAAGGTGCGCTCCGGCCACACCACGCGCTCGGTCGGGTTCAACTCCTCGTCGGCCCACATGGTTGTGGTTTTTTGGTAGAACGGCTCGCCAAGCTCGTACGCCCTGACTGCCTCATTCGTGTTCACGTTGCCACCGTTGGGGTCGTAGACCATGTCGATGCGCATGCCCTGGCCCCAATCGTCCCTGCTCTTGGTCAACACACCGGCGAAACCCTTCCCGGGCACCCACAGCGGGCCGCCCGGGATGGCGTAGTCGCCCTCGAACGGTTCCTTCAGGATCAGGCGTGGCCCGTCCAGCCCAAGCAGGGTGGTGCAGGCCTTGTCACCGCTAGCCTGACCGCTAACTTGACCGCTGCTCGGACCGCTGGTGCAGATCTCGTCGCCAGGCATGATCTCATCCCACGGCACCATACGGTCCGCCTCCGCCATGTTCTTGCCGTCCGCCCAGTAGGTACCGCTGAGCGTGGAGGTTTCTGCGCGGTAGCTCGTGTACGTGTCCCCCTCAACAACAGTGACTTCGCGGCCTACCTGCGTATGGAGGTACATGTGGCCGCAATCGGAGGCGAAGTAGAGGCGGTTTCCCTTGACGTAGCCCACCCGACACACGGGGTTGCCGCTCCAGTCGTACAGGTAATCACCCTGGTTGATCGCCTGTTTCGGGATCGAGATCTCACCGACGCGGAGGCCAAGGTACGTCTCATACAACGGGAAGAGCGAGTAGTAGGGCACGCCGAGTGCAAAGGCACGGAGGATGGCGTCATAGTCGATACTGATTTCGTTGTTGTTATCCGTTTGCGCATACGGGTAGGACGCAGTCGCCACCGACCCGTCTACGGTTCCCCCGGAATAAATACCGACAAGACCGCTGCCGTCCTTCGCCCACACGGGACCGCCGGAGTCACCGGGCTCCCCGTCGACACTCTCGCCCATGACAATGTCCGCGCCATCCACGCCCTTGACCACGCCACAGCGAATCCTCGGTTTGGTGGTTTGACCATACGCACACACCTCGAAGCCTGGCACGATGTCATTGAATGGCACGATCCCGTCGCCAGAAAAGCCGTTCTCGCCCGGCGTTACCCACGGGCTGTCGACCTTGATAAATCCGTGGTCGTTACGGAGCTTTACCCGATCGTCCTCCGGCAGACTTTCATCTTCTTGGTAGGTGGTGGAGTAGGTACCGATGCGTTCGAGGCGGTAGCCGGCGTCGTCGCCAAGCCAAATCTCGTCGCCCTCGCTACCGCAGTGCCCTGAGGAGTACACCACGCCGTCCGCGATGTATCCGATGGTGCACTGGCCTTTACCAGGGTTAATGAGCCTCATGCCCTGGTCCACTCGCGCGGGCCTTTGCGTATCGACGACCACCCCAACCCCCACATCTGGCCCGAACTCCCTCACCTCAGCGTGCTGGGCGTCACCCGAGCGGGTTGCCACGTATTCCGGATCGACCGGGATCGGCGACTCCGCAATCCGGTCCGGGCGCGTGAACACCGAACGGCCATCGACCTCACCGGAGTACAGGCCCACCAGTTCATCGTCATAGGTGTACACGGGTTTGCCGAGTGGCACCTCACCGTCTGGCAGACGTCCCCGCAACACGCCGGTGGTGCCGTCAGCGCCGGCATAAGCAGTCCGGTACCAGTAGTTATCTCTGCCTTCAACCCTCAGAGTGGTGCCGCGCTCTGGATCCTCCTGCGCCAGCTCGTACCGGTTCGCACCCTCGCCGACCTCTAGGTCCAGTTTGATCCAGCCGAAGTCGTTGCGGTGCGTGTCCGGGTCGTACCGGGTTTCAAACATGCCCAGGTAGTTGTAGTCCACGTCCCGGAAGTAGTCGCCGTCCGTGCCGCACTGGCCGGCGGTGAAGGCGTAACCATCCTTCAACCAGCCGACGGCGCACTCCTGACCAGTGTCGACGTTGTAGATCACATCGCCCTGGTCCACCGTGGCCACCTGGGTGGATGGGTTCGGGAGCGCTTGGGCAATCGGTGCGAGCGCCGGGATCATCGGTGCGAGCAGCGTCGCGGTGATCAGCGCTGCAAGGTCGGGGGAGAAGATACGAGCGGTCATGGCAAGCCTTCGCTATGAGTAATGGTGACAAACAAAGATTACAGCTTCCGTCCAGCCTTTTCGCATACTTCACCTGCGAATTTCTGTTTCCAACTATGGTCAGAAGCATCCGCTGGTTGTTCCTTCGAAGAGAGGTAAAACGGATGCACTCCATCGATTCCAACGCGTGTGTATTGGCCCTGTCTCCGGACCAAGAGCCGCGTGACGGTGCTCGAAGGCCGCCCGCTGCCGCTGCCCTTCTTGGATTCCGGCGACGCGGTCTACGCCATCTCCTCCGAGATCGAACTGATGGACGCCGTCAAGGAGTCCACCCGCATGATGCGCGATTGGCTCGTGAGCGTATCCGCGCTCGACGCCACCGACGCCCTCATGCTGCTATCCCTGGTTGGCGACACCCAGATCAGCCAGATCGTCGACCCCCGCATGACTGCTCGCTTCCGCTTGCCCAAAACGATCCTCAAGCAGTGCGGTGTGGAACTGCCGTAGCTAACGGGCAATTCACCATTGCGCATCTGCTTTAGGCGTAGTGAACCCCTTCGGGGGAGTGACGGCAAACCCGAGGTCCCTGAGCGCCTCTGCAGCAGCTTCGGGATGATCTCGGGTTGCCGCAGAAGCCTGTTTAGAAAGCCATACTCGGCGTCGTTCCTGTAGTGCAGGTTCCCATCCTGGCCTCCCGCGGAATCCACATTCGCTGATCACAAAATAGAGGAAGTCCTCAAGCGACGGACGAAAACGCTTTCCTCCCACAGGTAAGTGCAATTCATCTAGGCGGCCCTTCTTCCTCGGGTTGCCTGATTTGTCCTGAAAGTTCTGCATTAACGCTGGACTGAGCAACCCTGCGACCCCTGAGTAGTGGATATGCGCACAGGGCGCGCTGGTGTAGTCACGCTCAAACTCGAAACGTATGCCCGGCGACGTAGCAACCCGCAGTTCGAATTTGCTGCTCTTTACGGCTAGGAACTTCTCCGACGAATCGGATGACAGTTCGTAATTGATAATCACGTGAAAGAGTTGACTGTAGTCTTCCCTGCGCACTGAGCCCTCAGGTTGTCCAGCACCGTGAACGAGAGGAGCCTTGAAATCACCCACCACGATATTCTTGTCGATGTTTAGCTTGGCTTTCGCCTGTAAATCCGCTCTGCATGCCAGCGGCAACGCCTCAAGTAACGTGTCTCTTACGTCGCCGAGAAACCGCCCTGCCGCATCATGCACTCCCAAAACGACCCTCACCGAGCAGTAAGAGAACTGTCTGCAGCTCGTCGTACACGGTCCGCTCATCCTCGCTCAACATGCCGGCATTCGCCAGCACCTTGAGGTCTTGAAATTCAGCATGGGGAAGGCGAGTGGTGGCCCTTAGAGATGCCAAACACTCTCGCTTCCTTTCAAGAAGCTCTTCACTATTGGTGACAGTGATTTCCAATGGCAACTTTCTCGCCTCCGTCTGCTTCTTTCGTAACCAGCAGTTTTATTAACCGACAGTTTAATAGGTGCCGAGAATCTTCAGCACAAAATTAGCACACCTGTTCGCATGACCGCTCGCTTCCGCCTGCCCAAAACGATCCTCAAGCAGTGTGGCGTGGAACTGCCGTAACCGCACCCCACCACCGCAACACCACGCCTTTTACCTGCATGTTTAGCAGTATTTTGCACTAAGACTAGACAAGCCATTTACACATGATCTATATTTGAGCCGGAGCCCCGCCCACGGTTACACCCCCCGAGAACCGGCTGAGCACTCACCCACCCCCCCATTTAGAGTGCGAGAGGCGCGGGCTCCCTTTGGGGGACATAGTCCCCACCCAGGGCCTTCGGGTCCTTTGCAGCGGCCCATGCCCCCCATTGGCCGCTGCATAAATTTTTAAACCCCACTAATCCGCCGAGACCGGCACGGTCAACCAGGCGGAAGCAGCAACGACGACTGCTTCGGTGCCACGGTCGAGTGTGGGCTGGAGATCAGGTGCGAACGCCGGGTTGTGGTTGCCCACGGCGTTGCTCATGTCCGCGAAGCCTCCCAGGCCCCAGTAGGTGTAGGGGACACCGAGCGCGTCGGGGATGATGGAGAAGTCCTCGGAGGCGGGGACGGGGTCGAGGTCGCAGGATTCGTCGCCAAAGTATGCGTCGAAGGCTTCGCGGACGGTGTCGGTGGCGTCCCCGTCGTTGTCGGTGAGTGGGTAGCGGTCGTAGTAGGTGAACTCGGGTTCCTTTGGGCTGCGGGCGGCGACGCATTCGGCGCGCACAATGCGCTCGATGGCTTCCTTGAGGTGCTCGCTGACCTCGCTGCTGTATGCGCGGGTGTTGATGAGCAGTTCGGCGGAGTCCGTTATGATGTTGGACTTCGTGCCCGCGTGGATCGCACCGACGGTCACCACCGCGGTTTCCTTGGCCGCCACTTCGCGCGAGACGATGGTTTGCAGTCGCATCACGATGCTGGAGGCAAGCACGACCGGGTCCACGCCCAATTCCGGCATCGACCCGTGGGAGCCTTTGCCGTGCACCGTGACCTTCACCGAGAACGCAGACGACAGCACCGGTCCGCGTCGCGTGCCCACGTGTCCACCGGGCAGGCTGGCTAGCACGTGCTGGCCGAGGTACACGTCGGGCCGTGGCATTGCCTGTTCCACTCCGGCCTCGAGCATCGCACGGGCACCTTCAGCGGTCTCCTCAGCGGGCTGGAAGACGCCGATAAAGGTGCCGGACCACTGGTCCTTGTGAGCGTTGAACGCCTGCAGCGCGGTGAGCAGCGACATCAGGTGGAAATCGTGACCACATGAGTGGGCGACGGGGACCTCCGCGCCGGTCTTAACGTCAACCTGCGTGGCCGTGGAGGCATAGTCCTTGCCAGAGGCTTCCTTGACCGGCAGCGCATCAATGTCTGCGCGCATGGCCACGACTGGGCCCTCGCCATTATCGACGACCGCCACCACCCCTGTTTCCCCCACACGGGTCACCCGGATACCTGAGGATTCCAGTTCCTTAACGATCCGCTCCGCGGTCGCATGCTCCTGCATGGACAGCTCGGGGTGTTGGTGGAAGTGCTTGTACAGCGCTTCGCGTTCGGTTTGGGTTGACGCGAGGCCACCCAAAATGGGTTAAGCGACAAAATGTGTGTCCGGAA
>NZ_KV833344.1:0-18079 GCF_001837615.1 Corynebacterium sp. HMSC070H05 | reverse complement strand
GCGTTTCACCCGACCGAGGGTGCAGTCAACCTGTATCGCACGCAGCGGTTTGCAAATAGTAAGCAGCGCGCGTTGGCATCGATGATGTCGCCAACCTGTCCGGTGCCCGATTGTCGGCATGGGGCTGACAACTGCGAAATGCACCACATCCAAGCCTGGCGCCATGGCGGGGAGACCAACCTGGCCAACCTCGTGCCACTGTGTCGGTTCCATAACGGGCGCAACGACGATGACCCGCGTGAAAACCGCTACGGGCGAATACAGATACGCGATGGGATACCGGTGTGGGTATCGCCGGGAGGGTCGGTCGTCGAGAAGCATCCGCCCGGAGCCATGCAACAACTCTTCACATAACGAAAAAGCCCGCCAAAAAAGCGGGCCAATCGTCGTGCCGAAATTACTCGGAAGCTTCCTCACCAGCCTCAGAAGACTCAGCGCCAGCCTCAGCGCCGCCCTCCTCAGCAGCCTCAGCCTCAGCCTCGAGGTCCTCATCAACCTGCTCGAAGGTGATGTTGACAAGCAAGTTCTCCGGATCGGTGATCAGCTCCGCACCCGCCGGCAGCTCGAGATCGCCAGCGGTGATCTGGTCGCCGATCTCCTTGCCCTCGATGGAAACGGTGATCTCGTCCGGGATAGACAGAGCGTCGATCTCGATCTCGACAACGTCGGCTTCCTGGAACACAACAGCGCCCGGAGCAGCCTCGCCCTCGGTGACAACCGGAACCTCGACGGTAACCTTCTCGCCACGCTTAATGCCGAACAGGTCAATGTGGTCGATCTCGAGGGTCAGAACGTTCTGGTCGACGTGCTTGACCATGGCGAGCAGCTTCTCACCGTCGAGCTCAAGCTCGACGATGGCGTTGGTGCCGTCGTTACGCACGATCGCGGTCATCTCAATGCGGTCAACCGCAAAGTGGATGTTCTCGATGCCCTTTTCGTACAGGACACCCGGGATCTTGCCATCGCGACGCAGACGACGTGCGGAGCCCTTGCCAAACTCCTCGCGACGCTCACCCTTGATAACGGTTGGGGTAATAGCCATGTTGTACTCCTTCGGTTGGAAGGGCCACAGGCTTTGCCTGCGACCACTTAACGGATTGTGCTCGTCGAGTGATCGCATAGTGGATCTTCATCGCGTCGATAACGGCCCGAAAGCCCTCGCCGAGACTGCTACAGGCTACCAGCCGACTTTTCCCACACAAAATGCCCCGCCGCCTGGGCGTCCTCATGATCATGTCCAAGCGGGATGCCGGTGCGATCACGCACAAGCAGCGTAACGACGAACCCCGTCAACGTCGCCGCCATCAAATACACCGTAATCGCCGCCGTACCACCAGTAGCCTCACGCAACGCAGCCGCAATCGTTGGAGCAAACGCACCACCAAGAATTGCACCCAACGCGTACGAAATCGACGCCCCGGACGCCCGGACCGAAGCCGGGAAAAGCTCCGCGTAGAAAGCGCCAATCTCGCCGTACGTCAGGCCCAGGCCAACGGTGAGGAAAATCAACGCCGCGGTGATCTTTGCAATCGAACCCGTATCGACGAGCGGGAACAACACCGCAACACCCGCCGCCTGAACCACAAACCCGATCGCAAGCGTGCGCTTACGCCCGATGTAGTCCGAGACCCACCCGGCGAACGCGGTAGTGAACAACCACACCGCAGCCGATGCAGTGACAGCCCAGAGAATGTCCCCGCGTGAAAGCCCAATGCCGGTGGGGTCGGTGACGTAGTTCTGGATGTAGCCGCCGGTTGTCATGTAACCGACGGCGCCGTTGGCGGCGAAGATCAGGGCGGCTGCGAGGACAACTCCCGCGTGAGATTTGAACAGGCCGCTGATGGGGCTGCGGGTGCCGGTCTCGCGCATCTCCTCGACGACGGGCGATTCTTCGACGCCGGTGCGGATCCACCAGCCGAGGAACGTCAGCGCGATGGACAGCAGGAAGGGAATGCGCCAGCCCCATTCGACGAAGGCGTCACCGGGGGCGACGGCGGTCATTAGGGCGAGCATGCCGGAGGACATGAGCAGGCCAGCGGGAACACCGACCTGGGGGCCGGCGCCGTAAAGGCCGCGTTTGTTCACAGGGGCGTGCTCGACTGCGAGGAGGACTGCGGAGCCCCATTCGCCGCCGGCCGATGTGCCCTGCAGGATGCGCAGGAGAATCAGTGCGGCGGGGGCAAGCCAACCGATGGTGTCGTAGGTGGGCAGCAGGCCGATAAGCGTGGTGGCGGTGCCCATCGTGAACAGGGTGATCATGAGCACGCCGCGGCGCCCGAATCGGTCGGCGTAGTGGCCAGCCAGCACCGCACCGAGCGGGCGGAACAGGAAGGACAAGCCGACGGTGAGGAAGCTCACGATCGTCGCCGCAGCAGGTCCGAGGGGACCGAACATGGTCTGGTTAAACACCAAACCGGCGACGGCGGCGTAGAGGAAGTAGTCGTACCACTCGATGGCTGTGCCGATGGTGGTCGCCGCGATCACGCGGCGGCGCTCACTACGCACGGTCCCATGCTTTCAGGAAGGCGTCGGTTTCGGCTGAGTTGGTGACGGTGACGCGGATACCTTCCGGGAAAGAACGCACCAGCACGCCCTCTGCCGCTAGCCGGTCAGCTTTTTCACGCGGGAAATCCGGCAGCCAGATGAAGTTGGCTTGGGATTCGGGGAGGTTGAGTGCGGTGGTGAGGTGTTGGCGTTGGGTGATGGTGTCGTCGATACGCGTTTGCAGCTCGGAGGTGGCTTTGAGGGAGGCGAGGGCTGCGGTTTGGGCGACGGCGTTGACGGAGAAGGGGACGGCGACTTTGTTGAGGGCGCTGATGATGTCGGCGGGGCCGAAGGCGTAGCCGATGCGGGCGCCAGCGAGGCCGTAGGCTTTGGAGAAGGTGCGTAGGCCGACGACGTTGGGGTAGCGGGTGATGACGTCGGTGGCGATGGGGGTGTCGGTGGCGCGGTTGTATTCGAAGTAGGCCTCGTCGAGTGCGACGAGGATGTCGGATGGGACGGCGTCCATGAAGGTTTCGAACTCGGCGTTGGTGATGGTGGTGCCGGTTGGGTTGTTGGGGTTGCACACGAAGATGAGTTTCGTGCGTTCGGTAATCGCTGCGGCCATGGCGGTCAGGTCGAGGCGGTGCTCCGCGTCGAGTGGGATGGCGACGGGGGTTGCGCCGACGATGCGGGCGAAGATGGGGTAGGCCTCGAAACTGCGCCAGGGGAAGATGATTTCGTCGCCGGGCTGTGCGGTGATCGTCGCGAGTTGTTGGCACAGGGCAGAGGAGCCGGTGCCGACGGCGACCTGGTCGATGGTCACGCCGAGGTGTTCGGCAAGGGCGGTGCGGATGTCGGTGGCGCCCATGTCGGGGTAGCGGTTCATGGAGCCGAGGGTGTCGCGCATCGCCTCGAGTACGGAGGGCAGTGGGCCTTCGGCGCATTCGTTGGAGGAGAGTTTGATGGCCTGGTCGTTGCGGGCTCCCGGCACGTAGGCGGGGATGGTGTCGAGGTCTTTGCGGATCATGTTGCGGGTCATGCGTTGCTCCTGCGTTGCGTTGTCAGCCAGATGAGGCCGAGGGCGAGGATCCAGCCGAAGAGGGTGGCTAGACCCATGCGGTAATCGGGAAGAATACCCATTAGTACGAGTACGAGGGCGAAAAATGCGATGCAGATCCAGTTCGCAACTGGGTAGAACGGGGCGGGGAATTTTGTGTTGCCGGCGTGTTTGCGGAAGTTCAGGTGGGATAGGCAGATGCCGGCCCAGGTGATCAATTCCGTGCCGACGATGATGGCGAGCAGGATGGCGAAGATTTTGCCTTCGAAGAAGTAGTTGAGGATGACGACGACGCCCATGAGGGTGGCGTCGAAAAGCAGTGCTTTTGTGGGCACACCTTTGGCGTTGGTTTCGGCGAGGGCTTTGGGGGCTTGGCCGTTGCGGGCGAGGTCGCGAAGCATGCGGGCGCCGGAGTAGGTCATGGTGTTGAGCACGGAGAACACGGCGACGACGATGACGACGTTCAGGGCGGTTGCTGCGCCTGAAAAGCCGACGCCGGTAAGCACCCGGATGAATGGGCTTTCGTTCGTGTCTTGTTCGTTCCACGGTGCGAGCAGCAGGATGGTGCCGATGCCGCCGAGGTAGAACACGAGGATGCGCCACACGACGGAGTTGACCGCGCGGGGAATTGCCTTGTCTGGGTCGTCAGCTTCGCCAGCGGCGGTGCCAATGGACATGATGCCGCCGAAGGTGAAGGTCACTGCGACGAGTGCGAACAGGACACCGGAGACGCCGTTTGGCATGAATCCGCCGTGGTCGGTGATGTGTTGCAGGCCGATGGCGGGTTCAGAGCCGACGCCGAAGACAAGCGCGAGGCCGAGCACGATCATGAGGACGAGTGCTGCCACTTTGATCAGGGAAAGCCAGTATTCGGTGGTGGCGAACACGCGCACGTTGAGCACGTTGAGGACGACGACGAGCAGCAGCGAGACTAGCGCGGTGACCCAGTGGGGGATGTGGGGGAACCAGTAGTCCAGGAAGGTACCCATGGCGGTCAGTTCCAGCATGCCGACGACCACGGTGGTGAACCACCAGTTCCAGCCGGTGATAAATCCGGCTCCGCGGCCGATGAATTCGCGGGAGTATGCGGCAAAGGATCCGGAGACGGGGTGTTCGACGGCCATTTCGCCGAGCATGCGCATGAGGAAGTAAACGATGACGCCGACGATGGCGAAGGAGATCAAGACGGCGGGGCCGGCGTATTGGATGGAGCTGGCGGAGCCGAGGAAAAGTCCGGTGCCGATGGATGATCCGAAGGCGATCATCATCAGTTGGCGGCTTTTGACGCTGCGTTTGAGTCCTTGTTCTTGGAGGCTCATGGGTTAGTTTCCTGTCGGGGGACGTGAGGTGGTGCGGGAGAGTCCGCGGAATTCTGCGATGACGGTGTCGCCGTCGTAAAGGGTGACGTCGGACAGTCCGTTGCGGCCCCATTGGTGGTGTTCACGGGCGACGCCGCGGATGGTGCGGCCCATTTTCGCGGGTGCGAGGTAGATCATTTCGGATTGTGCGCTGACGGTGGGCTCAGTGCGGCGCGAGTTGCAGGCGCCACCGAAGAGGGCGTCGGCGAAGGTGAACAGTACGCCGCCTTGGCAGACACCGAATCCGTTTGCATGCCGCTTATCGACGACAAACTCACCTTCCGCCACGCCTGGCTCTAACCGTGTGATGATGGCGCCCAGATACTCGAGGGTGGCGTCGCCGTCGTACATGGCTTTGGCGTGCTCAAGCTCTGGGGTGATTTCTACGGATTCGGCGTAGCGGTTGTACATGAGAATGTGTCCTTTCCCTAAGCGTGAAGCCGGGGCAGCGGTGAAGCTGCCCCGGCTGTCGCGGTCAAGAGTGGTTTAGGCCTGGCCCTCGAAGAGGGTGGTCACGGAACCGTTTTCGAAGATTTCGCGGATGGTCTTTGCCAGCAGTGGTGCGATCGACAGCACGGTGAGGTTCTTCCAACCTTCGGTGTTTTGCGGCAGGGTGTCGGTGGTGATGACTTCCTCTGCGCCGCAGTCGCTGAGGCGCTTGCGTGCCGGGTCGGAGAAGACACCGTGGGTGCAGGCGATGACGACGGACTTCGCGCCGGCTTCCTTGAGCACGCCGACGGCGCCAGCGATGGTGCCGCCGGTGTCGATCATGTCGTCCATGAGGATGCAGTCCTTGCCCTCGACGTCGCCGACGACACGGTTGGAGACAACCTTGTTTGCGGCGTCGATGTCGCGGGTTTTGTGGACGAAGGCCATGGGGGCGTCGCCAAGCATGTTGGCCCACTTCTCAGCGGACTTCACGCGGCCGGCATCCGGGGAGACCACCACGAGGTTGTCCAGCGAGTACTTGGACTTGATGTAGTCCACCAGGATCGGCTGGGCGTGCATGTGGTCGACCGGGCCGTCGAAGAAGCCCTGGATCTGGTCGGTGTGCAGGTCGACGGAGACGATGCGGTCCGCGCCTGCTGCGGAGAGCAGGTCTGCGATGAGGCGGGCGGAGATCGGCTCGCGGCCGCGGTGCTTCTTGTCCTGGCGTGCGTACGGGTAGAACGGCAGGATCGCGGTGATGCGCTTCGCGGAGCCACGCTTGAGCGCGTCGATCATGATCAACTGCTCCATGAGCCACTTGTTCAGCGGCTGTGCGTGGGACTGCATGACAAAGCAGTCGGAGCCACGGACGGACTCTTCGAAGCGGATGAAGATTTCGCCGTTGGCGAAGTCACGGGCGGTGGTGGGCACGAGCTCGATGCCGAGTTCGTCTGCTACGGCCTCTGCCAGTTCCGGGTGCGCACGCCCGGTGAAGACCTTGAGGTTTTTGTGGCTTTCTGTGGAGTAACCAGTCATGTTTGAACCTTTACTTCTCGCGTGCTTTCTTTGCAGCTTCTGCCGCGTCGGATCCGGGGCGGCGCTTTTCTACCCAGCCCTCGATGTTGCGCTGGTGGCCCTCCTTGATGGCGAGCGCGCCGGCTGGAACATCTTCCGTGACTACTGTACCCGCGCCGGTATACGCGCCATCACCGATATTGACCGGTGCGACAAACATGGTGTCTGAGCCGGTACGGCAGTAGTCGCCGATGGTGGTGTGGTGCTTGTTCACTCCGTCGTAGTTAGCGAAAACGCTGGAGGCGCCGATGTTGGAGTGCTTGCCTACGGTGGCGTCGCCGATGTAGGTCAGGTGGGGCACCTTGGAGCCTTCGCCGATCTTGGCGTTTTTGGATTCGACGAAGCCGCCGAGTTTGCCGCGGGCGCCGAGTTCGGTGCCGGGGCGGATGTAGGTGAAGGGGCCGACGGTGGCTTCTTCACCGATGACGCCGAGTTCGCCTTGGGTGCGTACGACGGTGGCGCGGGCGCCGACTTCCATGTCGGTCAGGGTGGTGTCGGGGCCGATTTCGGCGCCGTCTCCGATGACGGTGGAGCCCCACAGTTGGGTGTTGGGGTGGATGATGACGTCGCGGCCGATTTCTACCTCGACGCCGATCCAGGTGGTGGCCGGGTCGATGACGGTTGCGCCGTTGCGCATGGCGCGCTCGACGAGGCGGCGGTTGAGTTCTTTGCCTGCTTCGGCGAGTTGGACGCGGTCGTTGACACCGGCGAGTTCGCGGGCATCAGGTGCGATGAAGGCGGAGACTTTGCGGCCGTCGTTGCGGGCGATGCCGAGGACGTCGGTGATGTAGAACTCGCCTTGGGCGTTGTCTGGGGTGACGCGCGCGAGGGCGTCGCGAAGCACGGTGGCGTCGAAGGCGAAGACACCGGAGTTGACTTCGTGGACCTTGCGTTGTTCGTCGGTGGCGTCTTTTTCTTCGACGATTTCGAGCACGTCGCCAGCTTCGCCGCGGATGATGCGGCCGTAGCCGGTGGGGTTGTCGAATTCGAGGGAGAGCACGGTCACAGCGGCATGCTCGGACTCATGCTTTTCGACGAGCGCCTGCAACGTCTCCGGCGTCAGCAACGGCACGTCGCCATTGGTGACCACGACGGTGCCGTCGAAATCCGGAATTGCCGACAGGCCGACCTGCACTGCGTGGCCGGTGCCGTTTTGCTCCTCCTGGATCGCCTGGCGGATCTCCACGTGCATCTGCTCGGCGATGTGCTCCACGGCTGGGGCGACCTGGTCGCGCTGGTGGCCGACCACAGCAACGAGGTAGGTCGGTTCCACACCGGCTGCGGCGTGCAGCGAATGGGAGAGCAGGCTGCGCCCGCCGATTTCGTGCAGCGTCTTTTGGCGGTCGGACTTCATGCGGGTTCCCGCGCCGGCCGCGAGCACGACAACGGCGCGATCGGAGTGGTTAGGCACTCGATTACTCCTTGGGGGTGGACGTTTTGAGATCGGCCCCAAGCATAACGCCTATGGGCTCTGGCCTACTTGTTTGCCGAGACTTCCTTCAGGTTCGCGGCACCAAACACACCGGCGTAACCAACAACAGCCAGGAAGATCAGCGCTGCCTGCGGGCCGAGCAGCACAACCGCCGAGGAGATTGCGCCGACAACGAGCAGGACGATGCCCATGACGGTGTTGGCGGCACCCGTGATCATGGTGCGCCTATCGCCGTCGGCCATGTCTACCAGGTAGGTCTTGCGGCTGACCCGCACTGCGGTGTGGGCGAGGTTGACCAGGAAGAAGCCTAGGGGCATGACCCAGGCGTTGATGGTGTCGTCGACAAGCTGTGCGCTGGCAACGAGCAGGATGAGCACAGTGGACGCGAAACCTGCAGCCCACGCCATCGTGCGTTTCGACGACCTGTCCGACAACCGGCCCGAAACCCGCCCGCCAAGCAGTGACGCGCCGCCGGAGGCGACGATGAACGCGCCAAGGCCTGTGAGGTCGGCGCCTTCGCGGCTGCCCAACACGACGATAAACGGGGTGGAAAGCGCGGTGACCAGCATGAGCGAGCGCACGATGAGGAATCGTTGCAGGTCGCGGTCGGAGGTGACCAGCTTCCACATGTCGTGGAAGCCTTGGCCGTTGGAGGTGTCGGTGTCGGGAGTGGGCTCGTCGATACGCATGAACACGAGCGAAGCGAGCGCCCACATCGACGCACCGCCGGCGAGCAGCGCGGCGAGTGACCACTGCGGAAGTTCGTTGGGGATAAACGACAGTGCGAGACCGATCGCGAGAGTGAAACCGCCGGCGAGCGCGGTGGCGCGACCGGTGATGTCGCCGCGGTGGCCTTTGGAAATCGTGCGGCCCTGGACATCTTTGCCTGCGATGGAGCAGATGGAGCGAAACACCGCGTGCACCGCAAGCAGGACAATGACTGCGATGCCGAGCGCACTTCCCTCGAGCAACAGCGCGCTAAGCGCAATGCCGGCAGAGGCCAGCGCTTGGCCCCACGAGCCGATCAACCAGACTCGTTTGCGCGAGCTTTGCGACGTCACCCACGGGCTCAAAAACGCCTGCGGCAGCATCGAGCCTGACTCGCGAATTGGCACGAGAAACGACGTGAACGCCGCCGGCACCCCAGCAGCATTGAACAGCCACGGCAGCACCGTTTTCGGGGCGACTACCTGATCGCCAATGTTTTGTAAGCCGTTCGACCAGATGAACCGGCGGGCATTCGCTTCCTCGTTACGCATATATCGGGATAGTAGGATCATTCATGGTTTTCGGCGAGTTTTTGGAGGACGTAATGGCTTTTTCTCGACGCACATTTTTTAAAGGGACCGTTTTCGCCGTTGCAGTCGCAGCCACGGGTGCTGCATTGGCTGGGTGCTCGACATCAAACCAGCCCACCCCGCGTGGTGCCGACGCCGAAGCACGCCCGCTGCCTATCCCGCCGCTGTACGAAGGCACACTCGACGGCAACGTGCGCCGCTTCGAACTGACCGCCCAGGAAGGCGAATCCGAAATCATCCCCGGTGTCATGACCAAGACTTGGGGCTTCAACGGGCCGTTCTTGGGCCCAACGCTGTACATGCGGCGCGGCGAACGCATTGAAATGACCGTGCACAACAACGTGCCGGAGCCGACCGTTGTGCACTGGCACGGCCTGCACCTGCCGGCCGCTGCGGACGGGGGACCGGCGCTGATGTTTGACCCGGGTGAGTCTTGGTCGCCGTCGTGGACCGTCGATCAGCCCGCCGCGACCTGCTGGTACCACCCGCACCCGCACGAGATATCCGCGGTGCACGCCTACCGCGGCCTTGCCGGCGGTCTGATTGTCGACGACGACACCACCGCCATCCCCGGCCTGCCCGCCGACTACGGCGTCGACGACATCCCTGTGATCCTGACTAACGCCCAGTTCACCGAAGACGGCCAGCTCGACGAGGACCACGGTTGGGTCGGCGACACCGTGGTGGTCAACGGCATCACCAAACCGCGTTTCGAGGCCACAACCCGCCGCGTGCGTCTCCGCGTGCTCAACGGTTCCGTGTTGCGCTTCCACCACCTGACACTGGGCGTGCCGTTCAAGATCGTCGCCACGGACCAGGGGTTCCTCGATTCCCCGGTGGAGGTCGACGGCGTGCTGCTTACCCCGGGCGAGCGCGTGGAAATCGTGGTGGACCTGGAGCCGGGCAAGGACCTGATGTTGCGTAGCGATGGACTCCCGGATCTTGGCGGCCTGCCGGATAAGGAAACGGCGGACATGTTCGGCGCCCGCGACACCTTCGACCTGTTGGAGATCGCCGCCCCGCCAGAAGATGCGCCGGCTTCGCCCGCGTTGTCGGAAACGTTGGTGCCGTTGGACGTGCCGTCGTCGGCAAGTGTGGAGCGCGAGTTCCGACTCAATGGCATTGAGATCAATGGCCAAACGATGGACATGTCGCGCGTCGACTTTGTCGTCGACCACGACGGGCCTGAGATCTGGCGCGTGACCAACGAAAACGAGGATATGCTGCACAACTTCCATATCCACAACGCACGCTTCGCCGTGCAAAGTGTTGAGGGTGGGGAAGTGGAGTTCACTGCCGGCTGGCACGACACCATCGACGTGCCACCGCTTTCCACGGTGACGTTGCTTGTGGAGATCGCGTATCACCCCGACCCCACCTTGGCCTACATGTATCACTGCCACATGCTCAACCACGAAGACCAGGGCATGATGGGCCAATTTGTCATCGTTGAGCCTGGCCAAGAACCGGACCTTGCACTCCCGCACGGCCACGAGCATTAGATTGCTTCTCGACGACCCCACGCCCCGGCGCGAATCCCACCGGGGCGTGGTTTTGTTTCGGGTTGCTGTTTCGAGCGTTGCCGCTCGCGGTGACTATCGGCGCACGTTGTAGCCGATGACTTCCGGCAGCAATAGTGGGGCGTCGCCGAGCAGTGCCTTGAGGTTGCCGTCGCGCTCGACCGCGCTGGTAACTGTCTTGACCTTGGCGGCGGCCTTGTCGGATGCGCGACCGTTTTGGTTGCGCCCGGCCATCATCGGTTGCCCGGCAATGACACCACCGCCGCGGTGTGCGCCTGCCGCATTGTTCGCGGAGTGCGCACCGTTTGTGGCGTGGGCGCCGTGGGCACTGTGGGCACCGTGTGCACCGTTAGCTGTGCCGGAGCCTGTTGGCGCGTGCCCTGTCGAGCCGTGCGGGGTAGCACCGTGAGCACCCTGCGAACCGGCGCCGAAACCGGTACTTGGACCGACACCAGCACCGGCGCTCACGCCGCCGCCCGTGCTGAAACCCGGACGACCGGCGTGCATGCCGCCACCTGCGTACATGCCAGCCCCTGCTCCGGCGCCTCGGCCAGTGCCGATGCCATTTCCAGCTCCACGGCCGCTTACAGCCTGGGAAGCAGGGGAGCCCCCGCGGGAACCGCCAGGCACTCCAACCCCGGTGCCTGCGCCCATCTGGTTTCCACGAGCAGCGTGCCTTCCAGTGCCTGCAGCGTTGCTGGGCCCACCAGCTATTGGAGCGAATCCACCCGCGCCGCTATTGGTGCCGGCGGATGCCCCGCCCGAGTTCGCCCCACGTGTGGTTGCAGGGGTGATAGCACCGGTGAACGCTGGGCTGTGCGCACCTGGGTGCGCGCCAGCAGAGATCGCACCTGGGGTCGGAGCCATCGCATTTGTGCTTGGCGGTGCCAGCACTGCCGACGCAGCCTGCGTAGGCGTAGCACCTGCCGGAATGGAATCAAGCACGTTTGGCGAGGGCCGCCCCATGTTCTGCAGAACCTCTGACGGTGTTTTCGCGTTTGCGATATCCCCGTAGCCACGGTTGATCAGCGCATTCTGGATTGGTTCCGGCAACTCTGCTGGTTCAAATGCGGGCGCTGCTGGCGAGGGAATGCTATCGACGCTGTAGGAGTCGCCAGACATCTCCTTCAACTCCGGAAGCAGACGGTTAAACGTCGGGATCGCAGCGACCAAGTTTGATGTCATTCGTGCCGGAAAGTTGAGCAAGTACGCCTGCTCGATCGCAAGCTTTTCTTCCGGCGACGGTGCAGCGTCATATGCCATCACGGTGCTGGATGCGATGAGTTTTTCGGCGTCTGCGGCGTCGGCAAGCATTGCGGTGTGCGCTGCGAGGGAGCGCGAGTTAGCCACGTATTCCATACCTGCGTTCTGGACCTGAGTGATGGTGCGCATCGCGTTGTGAATCCAGGATGTCTCTGCCGACGAGCTCAACGCGTGCTGAACTTCGTTGAGTTCCTCCATCGCATCGGCGATCAGCTCCGCATTTGAGTTCCAGAACTCGGAAGCAGACATCGCACGAGAGGTGTCGGTCTCCAACAACTTGGCGTGCAAGGCGTGCAGCGACGAATCACCAGTCGCGACTGCCGCCGGGTTTGCAAACGTGTTGGTTTTCGGATCGACCGAACGCGATTTCTGCAGGAGCTCAATCAGTTGTGGCTGCACCTGGTTAACGCGTCCTTCAAACACCGGACCGAGCGACGCCAACGCACCGGACAGCGAATCATCTGTCCGCAGTGTGTTGTTCAGCGCTGTTTCAAGAATGTTCGCCGTACCCAGAAGGTAGGTTGCGACCGCTTGATTTGCTTCTGGTGCGTTTACATCCCCGATTGGGCTCAGAGTACGCCCTGCATCTGCGAGGCCACTGACCTGCGAGAAAGAAGAAAGCGGATTGCTTGCAAATCCGATGTTTGTACCGAGACTGCTAGCAATTCCCCTTAGCTGGCTAATCGCAGATTCTGCTTGAGCTATGTCGAGTTTTATGATCATTTTTCCCCCAAAAAGTTGTTGCTTATTCTCAAAGATAAATGAGAAAGAAGCGGATGAAAAGAGTTTGTCCACTTTAGTGGACAATTGTTAATGAAATGCCTGGTAAAGGCTCTCCAGTGCGTTAATTGCGCGGTCGCAATTCTGTTTACGATCGCCAAACCCTTCAATCCCGGCGACGATTGTTGTTATTGCTCCTCGAACAGTGTCAATCTGTGCGTAACAACTAGGGCCGATGCCACTCAATGGACCGAAGGTATAAAGCGTCGGTAGGACTTCAGATTTGTAATCGAACAATTCCACTTGCTCTGCAACAACTTTGCGATTCGCGTTGCTGCTCATAAACGCTGGAGGAAACAGCTCATCGCCGTTTTGGCTGTCGCAAGCACTCATTCCGCGAGCGAATGCCGCATATTTCTCCAAAACCGGCTCCACATCCTCAAACCCCGCAGCGGCGAATTCTTCCTGCGTGATTTCCGTGCAGGGATCGAAGATGTCGTCGCCGATTGTGTAAGGGTCGAAGTCGCCGACTTCTAGCACGCCGCTTTTGAACACGAATGCCTGTGCTTGAGGCTTATCCTCCGCAGATTCGGGTGGTGTGCCGGATTCGATGTTGGGCGTGGTGTCGTCGTTAAGCGGTTGCTCTGTAGTGCACCCCGAGAGCATCACGCATAGAGCTGTAGAAAGTATTGCGAATCGTTTCATTTCCCCTCCCCATATGAAAAAGCTTCCCCACCAGGACTCGAACCTAGAATGACGGTACCAAAAACCGTAGTGTTGCCGATTACACCATGGGGAATAGCATCGCTGATTGTAGACCACATCCCGTGGCAACCAAAGATGGGGTGTGTCGGAGAGGGATCTAGAGTGGAACATATGGCTCGTAGGCGAATGACTGCACCCCAGCGTAGGGAACAATTATTAGGCGTTGGGCGCGCTGCTTTTGCTGAGCGCGGATACGACGGGATCTCCATGGAGGAGATTGCGGCTCGCGCCGGGGTGACCAAGCCGGTGGTGTATGAGCATTTTGGGGGCAAAGAGGGGTTGTACCAGGCAGTTATTCGTCGGGAGATGGTCCGCTTGGAGGAGACGATTATGGGGTCTATCCAGGAGGGGCGCTGGCGCGATCGCATTGAGCGTGGTGTGTTGGCGTTGCTGACGTACGTGGAGGATGACACCGACGGGTTTGTCATCCTTGCGCATGGTCAGTTGCCGGGGGAGGGGCGGACGTATTCGACGATTCTTAACCGTGTGACCGCTGAGGTTTCCCACCTGCTGGCGGAGGCGTTTAAGCACCGTGGATTAGATGAGGCGATGGCCGGGTTGTACGGTCAGGCGCTGGTTGGCACGGTGTCTAATTCTGCGCTGTGGTGGCTGGATCAGCGGGAGCCAGACAAGCATATTGTGGCGGCGCATATCTCTAACCTGTGTTGGAACGGGTTGCGGGGGATGGAAGCCAAGCCGCATATTGCTGGTGAAGATGTCGCTGGAGATGAGCGCGCTGTGGATCGCGACGCGAACGAAGAGGAAGCATTGCATGACTGATAACACCCCGCCCGTGCTTGGTGGGCTGCTCACCCAGGCGTTGACGGACCCGAAGTTGAAGGGTTTGGTGACGCATGTGGGGGAAGATTCGCTGCATATTACCGGCATTGACCAGGCACGTTCCTGGACTGCTGGTGCGATCGCGCGTGAGACCCCGGTGCTGTTGGTGACGGCGACGGGGCACGAGGCGGAAGACCTCACGGCGGAGCTCAAGGCAATGCTTGGCGACGACAAGGTCGCCCAATTCCCCGCCTACGAGACGTTGCCCCATGAGCGCTTGTCGCCAGCTGCGGACATTGTTGGCCGCCGTGCGAAGGTGCTGTGGGATATGCCGCGTGTCATCGTGGCTGCGGCGCGCGCCGTGTGCCAGCCGGTTTTGCCTGCGATTGAGCCGATTCGGGTGGCGGTGGACCAGGAAGCCGACTTTGAGGACCTGACGCAGCAGTTGGTGCATTTCGCCTACAACCACGTGGATATGGTTGCGGGCCGTGGCGAGTTTGCTACCCGTGGCGGCATCATTGACGTTTTCCCCACCACTGCCCAGAACCCTGTGCGTATCGAGTTCTGGGGTGACGAAGTCACCGACATCCGCTCCTTTGCGGTTGCGGATCAGCGCACCATCGAAGAGGTTGGTGCCGTCGAACTGTTTCCAGCAAGGCAGTTGCTTATCGACGACACCGTGGCCGCCAAAGCCGACGACCTGGCCCGCAAATTCCCGTCGAACCCCACCTTGTCGTCGCTGCTTGCACGCATTTCCGAAAAGCAGCCGGCGGACGGCATGGAAGCGATCATCCCGGCGCTGACCGATAAGACGTATTCGGTGCTGCCGGAATTGATGCCGGCCGGTTCGGTGGTGTTGGTGACCAACCCGGAGAAGGTTCGCACTCGCATTGCCGACTTGGAAGCGACCGACCGCGAGTTCCTCGAGGCCGGCTGGGAGGCCGCCGCGATGGGCGCCGAAGGCCCGGTGGCGGTGGAAGGCCTGGACGTCTCTGCTTCGTCGTACCGTTCGTTCGAGTCCCTGGAGGTCTCCGCGTCGAAGGCCGGAAACGCCTGGTGGACCTTTGCTCCTCCCGGCATGTTCGCCGCGGATGACGCGTCGACGCTGCCGCTCGAGTTCGATGCAGCACCCGCGCCGAAGGGCGATCCGAAGCAGATCGAGCAGCTCTACGCCACGCTGAAACTGCACGTGACGCAAAACCACGGCAAGGCCGCCTATGTCGCTCCGGCCAAAGGTGCGATCGACCGCATGGCTGAGCGCCTGCGCGAGCACGGCGTGTCCGCACGAGTGGCCACACCGGGGCTCGAGCCCGTCGATGGCGCAGTTACGCTCTACCAGGCGTTATCGCACGCAGGCCTCGTTTTCGGCGGGCCGAACTTGGTCGTTGTTACTGAAACGGACCTGACCGGCAACCGCGTCGGCGACATCGCCGGCGCTAAGCGACGCGCCCCGCGCCGCCGCAACCGCGTCGACCCGTTGGCTTTGCAGCCGGGTGATTTCGTGGTGCATGACACCCACGGCATCGGCAAGTTTGTAAAGATGGCGGAGCGCACTATCAAGGCCGGCGATGAGGCGTCGCGACGCGAATACATCGTGCTCGAGTACCAGCCCGCCAAGCGCGGACAGCCCGGCGACCAACTCTGGGTGCCCATGGAGTCGCTGGACCTGCTGAGTAAGTACACCGGTGGCGAGAAGCCGTCGCTAAGCAAGATGGGCGGCTCGGACTGGAAGTCCACCAAGCGCAAGGCGCGCGCCGCCGTGCGCGAGATCGCCGGCGAGTTGGTGGAGCTCTACGCCAAGCGCCAAGCCGCGCCGGGCCACGCGTTCGCACCGGATACCCCCTGGCAGCTCGAGATGGAAGATGCCTTCCCGTTCGTAGAGACGGAAGACCAGCTCAACGCCATCGAAGCGGTCAAGGAAGACATGGAAAAGCCCACGCCGATGGACCGCGTGATCGTGGGCGATGTGGGCTTCGGCAAAACCGAGGTGGCCGTGCGTGCCGCGTTTAAGGCAGTGCAGGACGGCAAACAGGTCGCGGTGCTGGTGCCGACGACGCTGCTTGCCCAGCAGCATTACTCCACCTTCACGCAGCGCATGGATGGTTTTGGGGTGGAGGTTCGCGAGCTGTCGCGTTTCACCTCTACCGCGGATTCGAAGAAGATCCTCGCAGGTCTTGCGGATGGTTCCGTAGACATCGTCATTGGTACCCACCGACTGCTGCAGACTGGCGTGCAGTGGAAGAACCTCGGTCTGATCATCGTGGACGAGGAGCAGCGCTTCGGTGTCGAGCACAAGGAACACATCAAGGCGCTGAAGTCGCACGTTGACGTGCTCACCATGACGGCAACGCCGATTCCGCGCACGCTTGAGATGTCGCTGACCGGCATCCGCGAAATGACATCGATTACCACCGCGCCGGAAGATCGTCACCCGGTGCTCACGTATGTCGGTCCGCAGGAGGATAAACAGGTGGCGGCGGCGATTCGTCGAGAATTGCTTCGCGACGGCCAAGTCTTCTACATTCACAACAAAGTCTCCGACATCGAAAAAACTGCCCGCCAACTGCGCGAACTCGTGCCCGAGGCCCGCGTCGTTGTCGCCCACGGCCAGATGAGCGAGCAGGTGCTCGAGCAGACCGTACAGGGTTTTTGGAACCGCGAATACGACGTCATGGTGTGCACCACGATCGTGGAGACCGGCCTGGACATCGCCAACGCCAACACCCTGATCGTGGAAAACGCCCAGAACATGGGCCTGAGCCAGTTGCACCAGCTGCGCGGCCGTGTGGGTCGTTCCCGCGAGCGTGCCTACGCGTACTTCCTGTACCCGAAGGACAAGACACTCACCGAGACCTCCTACGACCGCCTGGCCACCATCGCCCAAAACAACGACCTGGGCGCCGGCATGGCCGTGGCGCAAAAGGACCTGGAGATGCGCGGCGCCGGCAACGTGCTCGGCGCGGAACAGTCCGGCCACATCGCCGGCGTGGGCTTCGACATGTACGTCCGCTTGGTCAGCGAGGCCGTGGAAACCTTCAAGGGCCTCATGAGCGGCAAACCCATCGACGCCACCGACAAAGGCCCGAAGGAAATCCGCGTCGACCTGCCCGTGGACGCACACATTCCGGAGACCTACATCAACTCCGAGCGCCTGCGCCTAGAGGTGTACCGCAAGCTCGCAGAAGCGCGTGACGACGACGCCCTGACCGCCGCAGCCGACGACATGATCGACCGCTTCGGCACCTTGCCAATTGAGGTCGAGCGGCTCATGGCCGTAGCCCGACTGCGCAACCAGGCCCGTGCAGTTGGCGTTTCCGAGATCCTGACCCAGGGAACCCGCATCAAACTCCACCCAGTCGAGTTGCCTGACTCCAAGCAGGTGCGCCTGAAGCGCTTGTACCCGGGGGCGAACTTCCGGGCTGCGGCAAAGGCGCTGCAGGTGCCGATGCCCAAGGAAGGCGGGGCAAAGCGGGCACTCAACGCCCCAAACCTGCGCGATATGGAATTGCTGCAGTGGGTCGCCGACTTCATGACCGACGTCCTCGACGCCCCCAAGATCGCCGTGGCGGGATCGGCTGCGGAGGCGGCACCGAAGAAGAAGGTGTTCTCGGTCAGCGAGTAGGCGCTACCGCGTCAGTGATCCCCCTTCAGACGAAGAAGGACGCTCGGACCGATCGTCTAGCTCTGTGTTTGTGGAACCAGACGATGAGCTCCGTATTGACCATGGTGTTCGTTATCACCTGGGGGTTTGTGTGGGTGGTTTCGAGACCGTCTAGCTGTATTTGCGGGGGTGCTAGACGATCAGTGGCAGCAACGAAAAGAGAGTGTGCCCACCCGGTGTTGCGGGTGGGCACACTCATTGTTGTTGTTTGGTTTTAGAGCATCATGTTGGCGAAGCC
>NZ_KV833343.1:165248-254864 GCF_001837615.1 Corynebacterium sp. HMSC070H05 | reverse complement strand
AACACCAGCACACCCAACAACCACAACCCTTAAAGTCACGGCTATCAAAGCGGCGGAACCAGAGACTACAACACAACGTAAACTAAAGTCAAACTCAAGTTCAACCACCGTTTACCTTGCACAGTAACCTCATGAAATTAACTTGTTCCCTCTCGCCAGCCCCTCAAGGCCGCTCGAAGCAACGGATGAAGATATAACCACGAACTCACAAACAACACAAACACCCAGGCAGATGGTGGTTTCTGCCTGGGTGGTGTCGTCGATAAGCAGTTGCTTATGCGCGCTTAGCGCCTGCGAAGTTCTTCTTGCCTCGGCGCAGGACCAGCCATGTGCCGTGGAGGAAATCCTGGTCAGACGGCGCCCACGCCTCGTCTTCGACGCGCTCGTTGTTCACGTACACGCCACCTTCCTTGATGGAGCGGCGCGCTGCACCCTTCGACTCTGCAAGACCAGCACCGACGAGAAGCTCCACGATATCCGTGGTTTCGCCGGCTGGGATCTCAAAGACAGAGGTTTCAGAGACTGCCGATGCGAGGGTCTTCTCGTCGAGGTCAGTAAGTTCTGCGCGACCGAACAGAGCTTGCGATGCGAGTTCGACAGCCTCACGGGCTTCCTTGCCGTGGACCAGATCGGTCATCTCCTGCGCCAAGCGACGCTGGGCTTCACGCTTGAATGGGCGCTCCGCCACTTCGGTCTCCAGGCGGTTGAGCTCTTCCTGGTCAAGGAAGGTGAACCAACGCAG
Organism: Corynebacterium sp. HMSC070H05; assembly: GCF_001837615.1. NCBI lineage: Bacteria > Bacillati > Actinomycetota > Actinomycetes > Mycobacteriales > Corynebacteriaceae > Corynebacterium > Corynebacterium sp. HMSC070H05. The sequence goes on along the minus strand of NZ_KV833343.1, from coordinate 254,122 downwards.
GTAACGGATGACATCGGCGTCCGCAGTGTTTACGAAGTACTGGTACCAGGTGTACGGACTGGTCATCTCGGGATCCAGCCACAGCGAGCCGCCACCAGTGGACTTGCCGAACTTCTTACCTTCGGAATCCGTCACCAGCGGAACAGTCAACGCGTGAACCTGCTCGCCGTCCATACGACGATTCAGGTCAACGCCCGCAACGAGGTTGCCCCACTGATCGCCGCCGCCAACCTGCAGCACGCAATTGTGGTTGCGGCGCAGCTGCACGTAGTCATTCGCCTGCAGCAGCATGTAGGAAAACTCGGTGTAAGAAATGCCGTCGTTCTCCAGACGACGCTTTACCGTGTCGCGGCCGAGCATCGTGGACAGCGAGAAGTGCTTGCCCACATCACGCAGGAACTCGATAACGCCAAGGTCTTTAATCCAGTCGTTGTTGTTGACCAGGCGTGCTGCATTGTCGCCATCAAAGTGCACGAAGCGCTTGAGCTGGCCGCTGATCCGGTCCGCCCAATCACGGACGGTGTCCGCGGAGTTCATAGAACGCTCCCCCACATCGCGGGGGTCACCGATCATGCCGGTAGCGCCACCAGCAAGCACGATCGGTGTGTGGCCTGCTTCTTGGAAGCGGCGCAGCATGAGCAGCGGAACGAGGTGGCCGGCGTGCAGCGAGGGACCAGTCGGGTCGAAGCCGCAGTACAGCACGATCGGCTGCTCGGTTTCCTTCCGCAGTGCGTCGAGGTCCGTGGACTGGTTGATCAGCCCGCGCCACTCAAGCTCATCAATGATGTTTTTGCTCATTGGGTTTTTCTCCGTCTTCTACTTTGCCGAGATGTATGGCTCTGCTTCGTCGATGAGCAGAACTGGGATGCCGTCGTCAATGCGATAGGCAATGCCGAGGCGTTCGTTGACCAGCAGCTCCCGCTCTTGGTCATACTCCAGCGTTCCCTTGTCTTTGGGACACGCGAGGACGTTAAGAAGCTTCGGATCCAGACTCATGCTTTCGGATCGTACCCGCTGCCTCCGTGGTAGCTGTCGTCGAGTCCGGGCAACTCACCGAGCTCTTGACGCAGGAACTGCGCTTGTGAATCCATGGCGCGCAGATTGTCGTCCAAAATCCCCTGCTGCACCCGCTCAGCAGCGCGAGTGAGCGTGGTTAAAGAGTCCACAACCACGCTCACCGCAGACTTGTCTCGGTACTGAGGGGCATCAAGGTACGTATCGACGACCTCCGGGTAGTACACATTGACTACATTCCACATCGTCTGCCGGTGCTTAGGCGTCGGCTCGAGGTGTTCCCACTCGGACAATACGAACTTGGAGGCTTTTTCAAACGCTCGCGCCTGCATCATCACCTGACGTGGTGGCTTCGCCGATTCCAACCGATCAGTCGTTTGCCGCAGCGCATTCTCGAGAACTTGCGACGTGGGCAGGGTTGGTGCTGCTGGAAGTTCCTTGGTTTTCCGGGACGGCGCAAGAGCCGCGCCGGCGCCATACGCGGCCGCCGCGGCGACCGGCCAGAACAGTCCGATACCTACCGCAATATGAACCACAACCACGAGGGTAGCCAGCACCAACCCAAGCTGGTTCTTGGGTGAGGCGAAATACCGGGCTGCTTTTCCCGCAGACGAATTATTGGAATCCACGAATCTCCTTAAAGGCAGCAGCCAGGTCGCCACCAAGCGCGTCAAACACCTCACCACCGGTGAGATCTGCAAGTGCTTGCATCTCTATCGCATTAGCATCGCCGTACAAGATAACGAACACAGGCACGTTACGCAGCTGTTCTGGCAATGCTTCATACTGCCTCTTGAATTCGACATAGTCTGGGGCAACGGTGCTTTCACCATCACTCAGCAAAACTATCGACGGAATACCTCCGTTCGGGTCCGTATTCCTCAATGCCTTCAGCAAGGTTTCATACACCGCGGTTCCGCCCTCAGCCTGGAGACCATCGACGAAGTCAGATAGTTTTTCAGCAGACTTCGGATCTTCCCGGGAGAAACGAACTGTCAACGGTTCGTGTGGTGCGAAATCAAAGGCTTGCAACGTGACGGTTTCCCGGTCGCGTAGGGAGACGTCACCGGTGAGTGTTGAAGCGGAGCCGTCGATAAGCGAGTGCATGATGCTTTTCAGCGACGCCAACCGCTGCCCTTCCATCGACCCGGAAGTATCTAGCACAAACGTTGTTCGGCCTGGTTTGCGGTAGGAGTTGTCGTACGCATAAAGCAGCTCATCGACGACTCCCTCGTTGGCTGGGAACGGCAGCTCGATGACGTGTTGGTTGGCTATCTCCACCGGCACGTTATCCACGCCGGTCACAGGCCTGCGATAGGTCTGAGCGATGTCCTCTTGGTGTTCCAGGAGCCAGCGCGACAGCTCTTCTACCCGACCCCGCGCGTCTGCATGCGCAGGGTTAGCCAGTGCCGATAACGGGTAATCTGCGGAAATCACGCCATCGGCGGGGACAACAACCTCAATAGGCACACCTTGGGCCTTTAGCTGGTGAAGTGTTGCTTCGTAGTTGATGATGCCATCGCCTCGGGACGAGTCATTGACAAACGTCTCAGCCAGCCACCCGGAAGAACCGGAAACCATAGATTGCGCTTCGAACATTTCCTTGAGCTGTGGCCCAACGCGCTCCAAGTCAGTAGGGGAAATCGCATCGCCGGTGTCTGCGAGCGCAGTCGCCACCGAGACGAGTGCGGAGAATCCCGAGTTCGAGGCTTGCGGGTTGGTCATCCCGAACGTGAACTTGCCGCTTGCGGCAGCGTCGGCAAACTCGGCCCAGGTGGGCTGCTTGGTGTCCCAGCCGAGACGCTTTGCGCTGTCCTCCCATACACCGAACGCGACGGGGCTTGTGGCAATCTTTGTCTCACCGTCCAACTTGTCGGAGGCGCCGATCAGGTTGACGTAGCGGTTCGTAGCAAACCATGTGGCATCCACTTCCCCATCGAAACCTCCCTGTTTGAGCGTTTGGGAGTTTTCTAAAGTTCCGCCGGGGAACTGCATGTCGATAGTGAAGCCGAGCTCCTCTGCTGCACGATCAACCAATTCTTCGAGGTCTTTGAGCTCGGTTGCAGCGACAATGGTCAGATCGGCATTACCGCTGGGCCCTGCGCCGGATGTATCAGGAGTATTGGAAGTGCCTTCTTCGAAAGTGCTACACGCGACGAGCACCAGAGACATGAACGCAGCAAGCGCCGCGACGAGGCGATTCATTATTCCTCCTCCTTCACCGGTGCGGGTTCTCCGCCATAGCGTTGACCGACACCGTCGATGAGTTGTTCAAGCCTGTCGTAGGAGGGTGGGTCGATGGAATTGACGTAGTCCGCAGGCGCATCGAGCCCTCGATCCTCCATCTCTTGGGCCAGGTTGCCTGAGGTCGCGGGCCGGAATCCGTGGTACGCGGCCAGCTTTTGTAGCTCGGGGTCGTTGGTGAGCAGACGACCGAGTTCTCTACCTCCCTCGCTCACCCCGACGATGCCGTGGTTAGCCAGCACTGTCGGACTGAGTTGCAGCAGCACCATATCGTCGCGGATTCGGGAACTATCTCGCATCTGCTCACCAATGAACTGTGCTTCGTACACCATCACCATCGGTACCGCTCCCATGCCTTGGCTGAGGTAGTCCGCAAAAGGGCCAGAGGATGACGCTTCGCTGTATCCCTGAGCGGTGAAGAAGGGCGCGATCTCGTCGACAAGAAAACCAACGTCATTGGCGCGATCGGGTTCTCGCTGTGCTACCTCCCACGCCAACAGCGACAGATACATCGCGGCGGAGTTTGAGGTGCGGATATCTGTCGAGCGGATCTGTACATTGCGTGGCGACGGAAACGCGTCCCCGAGGTCGCGCCATCGTTTTCCGGAGCGGGCCAAGTCCATGTACTTGTTCACGTCCAGTGTGTAAGCGCCGTTCTGCTCAGCCACGACTCCCTCAGCTACCAGTAGATCCGCAATCGGCTTCCAGCTCGCTACCGCCATCGGGGAGAAGAACGGGAAATCCACCGAGTAGCCACTGCCCTGTTCGCGCACCTTTTGCGTGGCAGGCCCGGAAGACGGGAAAACGAAATCTTGTGCGGCAATATCCGTGGTGGTAGCTATCTGGCGGGACCCCGCTGTTGTCACGCTGACGCTGTAGCCCAACGCTGCAAGTCTGTCCTTGACCTTGGGGTCTTCAAAGAAAGCCCGCTTTTCAGAGCCGATTACTCCGTGGAGTTGCTGCACGTTGCCCTGAGACTGGCGATTTGATTCACCGCCACTGTCTTTTTCGTCGCCATCACTGCCAAAGGGAAGAAGCCCCCGGCCTAACGCAACTGCGGCGATGACCACTGCAATAAAAATGAGGCCAAGCACCACGGAGACTGACCGTCCCCGGGGCTTGGCTTCATAGGTATTTGGCGCATCCATATCCCAATGCTAAAGGGAAACTCTGAACTGCGCTCTGCGAACGTGTATTTACTTCTTCCGAACTGGCTGCTCTGCCCACTGACGCGCAGCCTTGTTCGCTTCGCGGACACGCTCCCGCTGCTCCACCACACGCGGTTTCGCAGTACCGCCGCGGGTATCGCGGGATGCGACCGCCCCATCGACAGTAAGTACCTCGCGCACTTCGGGGAGCAGACGCTTATCGACGCCCGCTAGCTCCTCATCCGTCAGATCCACGAGATCGACACCACGAGATTCTGCGATGCGAACGCAGGCTCCCGAAGCCTCGTGTGCTTCGCGGAATGGAACGCCCTGGCGAACCATCCATTCGGCCAGGTCGGTGGCCAATGTAAACCCTGCTGGAGCCAGTTCGCGCATGCGGTCTTCGTGGAACGTCAACGTGGAAACCAGTCCAGTGAACGCCGGCAGGAGGATGGAGAGCTGCGTGACCGAGTCGACCAACGGCTCCTTGTCTTCCTGAAGGTCACGGTTGTACGCCAGCGGCATAGCCTTCAGCGTGGCGAGCAAACCGGAAAGGTTACCGATCAAGCGACCAGCCTTGCCGCGGGCAAGTTCCGGAACGTCCGGGTTCTTCTTCTGTGGCATGATCGACGAGCCAGTCGACCACGCGTCATGCAGCGTGACGTAACCGAACTCTGGCGTGGACCACGCGATGATCTCTTCGGCGAAACGAGAGATATCAATCGCAATCTGTGCCAGGACGTACGCGGATTCTGCAGCAAAGTCGCGCGAGGAGGTGCCGTCGAGCGAGTTGTCGGTTGCCGAATCGAAACCAAGCTCCTCTGCGATCGCCTCTGGGTCGAGGTGCAGCGACGAACCAGCCAGCGCTCCGGAACCGTACGGCGAGACTGCCAGTCGCTTGTCGGCATCCTTGATCCGGTCCAGGTCACGCAGCAGCGGCTGGGCATGCGCCAACAGCGAGTGCGCAAGCAGGATCGGCTGTGCAGCCTGGAAGTGGGTCTTGCCAGGCATGATCGCGTCTGGGTGGGCTTCCGCCTGTGCGACGATCGCGTCGATCAGATCGCTGACATCGAGTGCGACACCCCGCAGGGCATCGCGCAGCCACATCCGGAACATGGCCGCAACCTGGTCGTTGCGGGAACGTCCAGCACGCAGGCGACCACCGATCTCGGGCCCGACACGGTCGATGAGTCCACGCTCCATCGCACCATGGACATCCTCATCGGTCGGCGACGGACCGAACGAGCCGTCGGCAACGTCGCGGCCGAGTTGGTCCAGGCCGTCGAGCATGACGGCAAGGTCGTCGTCGCTAAGCAAACCTGCCTTGTTCAGCACCTTCGCGTGTGCCTTGGATGCGAGCACATCGTATGGCGCAAGCACCCAGTCAAAATGGGTAGACACGGACAGGGCGAACATGGCTTCCGACGGGCCGCCGGAAAAACGACCGCCCCAGAGCGCACCTTCGTTTGTCTTGTGCTGCTCCATTTACTTGCCGGCCTCGCGGTCGCGCTTGTTCGCGATCTGGGAGGACAGACCGTGCAAACGCACGAAGCCCTTGGCCAGGGTCTGGTCGAAGGTATCGCCGGTGTCGTAGGTAGCCAGGTTGAAGTCGTACAGCGAGTGGTTGGAACGACGGCCGTTGACCGTGATCTGGCCAGCGTGCAGGACCATGCGGATATCGCCGGTGACGTGCTCCTGGGTGGACTCGATGAACGCATCCAGGGAGCGCTTCAGCGGGCCGAACCAGAGGCCGTCGTACACCTCCTCGGACCAGCGTGCATCGATAAGACGCTTGTAGCGAGCCAACTCGCGCTCAACGGTGACGTCCTCAAGAGCCTTGTGAGCGGTGATCAGCGCGACGGCGCCCGGCGCTTCGTAGACCTCGCGGGACTTGATGCCAACCAGACGGTCCTCAACCATGTCGAGACGGCCAACACCCTGGGCACCTGCGCGACGGTTCATCTCTTCGATTGCTTCGAGGACCGTGACCTTACGGCCGTCGATGGCCACCGGCTTGCCGGACTCGAAGGAGATGATGACCTCGTCCGGAGCGTTGCCGAGCGCCGGGTCCTCGGTGTAGGCGTAGAGGTCCTTTGTCGGCGGGTTCCACAGATCCTCAAGGAAGCCGGTCTCAACTGCGCGGCCCCACACGTTCTGGTCGATGGAAAACGGCGACGCGGCAGACTGCTCAATCGGCAAGTTCTTGCCCTCTGCGTACTCGATGGCCTTATCGCGGGTCCAGGCATAGTCACGAGCCGGAGCGATGATCTCCAGGTCCGGATCCTGGTTCAGGAATCCGACCTCGAAACGAACCTGGTCGTTGCCCTTGCCGGTGCAGCCGTGGGCGACGTGGGTGCCGCCGTACTTGTGACCAGCCTCAACGAGATGCTTGACAATCAGCGGGCGCGAAATCGCGGAAACCAGCGGGTACTCGCCCTGGTACATACCGTTTGCCTTGATGGTGGGCAGGCAATACTCCTCGGCGAACTCATCCTTGGCGTCCACAACAATGGACTCCACTGCACCGCAGTCCAATGCGCGCTGGCGCACTGATTCCATGTCCTCGCCGCCCTGTCCAAGGTCGAGGGAGACCGCGATCACTTCACCGCCGGTCATTTCAGCCAGGTACGGGATAGCAACGGACGTGTCCAAACCGCCTGAATATGCAAGAACAACGCGATTAGTCATGGTAGAACGATTCTCCTTCAAAAGATTTCATGAATAGTATGAGGTTACCTGCAGGGTAAAACTTTTTAGTCGCTGCCCCGGGCGTGTCCGCCGAAGAGTTCCACGGCAAGTTCTACGCCGGTGAGCGGTTCGCGTGCAAGAACAAAAATTGTGTCGTCGCCAGCAATGCAGCCGACAACCTGGTCGAGGCCTACGCGGTCAATGTAGCTGGCCAGGTACTGCGCCGCACCTGGGGGCGTGCGCAGCAGTGCAAGTTGACCCGAGCCATCCGCGGATACGACCAACTCGTCGATCATGCGGCGGAGCTTCTCACGGGGGCCAGTCTGCGCGTTTTCAAAACCATCGGCATCGCCGTTGATCGTGTAGTAGGCACGGCCGCCGCCAGATGGGCGGATCTTCTTCGCACCAAGTTCATCCAAGTCCCTCGACAGGGTCGCCTGCGTAATGTCGATGCCTTCTGCGAGCAGCAGCTCTGACAGCTGAATCTGCGAGGAAACACGAGTCTGCTCAAGCAACTCGAGGATCCGTGCTTGGCGTGCGGTACGGGATACAGGTTGGGACATTATTGGTGCTCCAGAAGCCAGGTCAGCAACGCTTTCTGCGCATGTAAACGGTTTTCAGCCTCGTCGAAGACGCGCGACTGCGGGCCATCAATGACCTCCGCGGCGACCTCGTTCCCGCGGTACGCGGGAAGGCAATGCAAGAATATTGCATCGTTTGCCGCGCGCGCCATCAGGTCCGCATCAACCTGGTAGGGCAAGAACGGTGTGCGACGATCCTTGCCGTCTTCTTCCATGCCCATCGAGATCCAGGTGTCGGTGATCACGACGTTCGCGTCTTCAGCAGCTGCAACATCATCAGTCACGGTGACACGGGCGCCGGTTTCTGCGGCGCGTTTCTCGGCGCGCTCGACAAACTCGGCACGCGGCTGGAATTCCTTGGGCGCGATAACAGTGATGTCCATCCCCGCTGTAGCGAAACCGATCAGGTACGAGTTAGCCATGTTGTTGTCACCGTCGCCGAGGTACACCGCTTTCAACCCCTTCAAACCAGCGGCACCTTCCTCGGGGCAGAACTCCTCGATGATGGTTTGCAGGTCCGCCAGGATCTGGCATGGGTGCAGGTCATCGGTAAGTGCATTGACCACAGGAACGGTGGCTGCCTCAGCCATGTCCACGAGGTTCTGGTGATCGTAGGTGCGCCACACAATTGCCTGTACGTAGCGGGACAGTACGGCACCGGTGTCCTGGAAGGATTCGCCCTTGCCCATCTGTGCGTGCCCAGTCTCAGTCACAATCGCCTGACCGCCAAGTTGCGCAATACCAGCGTCGAATGAGAACCGCGTACGCGTCGAGGTCTTGTCAAACAGGACTGCCACTGAAAGCGGCCCTTCCAACGGCCGGTGCGACAGCGGAGCCTTTTTCAGCTCCGCTGCGAGTGCAAGGACTTCAGCCTGTTCTGCTGGGGTGAGATCGTCGTCTGCGAGAAAATGACGAGCCATTGGTCTAGTTCCTTTCTGCGGCTTGTGCGATTGCGGCTGCGAGACGCTCAACCGCCTGCTGGATCTCGTTGTCGCTAATTACCAGGGGTGGGGTGAGTCGGATGACGGTGTCGGACGGCGCGTTCAGAATGACGCCGTGTTCGAGCCCATGCTTGACGACGAGCTTCGCAACCGGTTGCTCCAGCACAACGCCCAGCATGAGTCCCCGGCCGCGCACTTCCGCGACGCCGGGAACGTCCGTGGTTTCGTCGATAAGCACTGCTGCTTTGCGACGAACATTGGCCAGGAACCCATCGTCAATAGTGTCCAGCACCGCGTTGGCCGCAGCGCAGGCGACAGGGTTGCCACCGAAGGTTGTGCCGTGGCTGCCCGGAGTGAACAGTGTCGCGGCTTTACCGCGGGCTATCGTCGCGCCGATGGGCAGTCCCCCGCCGAGACCTTTGGCCATGGTGATGACATCCGGCACGACCTCTGCGTCTTCGAAGGCGAAGAAGGTCCCGGTGCGGCCGACTCCGGTTTGGACCTCGTCGGTGATGAAGAGAATGCCGTGCTCGTCGCAAAGCGAGCGCACCGCCTGCAAGAAGCCTTCGGGCGCCGGGATGACGCCGGTTTCGCCCTGAATCGGCTCCAAGATGATGGCGGCAGTATCGGTAGGGTTCTGCTCAACCAGAGCCGTCAGCGCATCAATGTCGCCATACGGGTAGAACTCCACGCCGGCGGGCAATGGCGCGAACGGGGCCTGCTTCTCTGGCTGTCCGGTCAGCGCGAGCGAGCCCATGGTGCGGCCGTGGAAACCATGCTCGGCTGCGAGGATGCGCCCCCGACCAGTGAGACGGGCAAGCTTAAACGCGGCCTCGTTGGCCTCTGCGCCGGAGTTGCTGAAAAACACACGGGCGGTCTCGTCGCCGACGCGTGCGCGCAGCTTCTCCGCTACTTCAACCACCGGATGGGAACCAAACAGGTTAGATACGTGGCCGAGAGTGGCCACCTGCTGCGACACCGCCTGCACGATGGCTGGGTTGGCATGTCCCAACGCGTTCACGGCGATGCCTGCGAGCATGTCGATGTACGTTTTCCCGTCGGCATCGGTGACGGTAGCGCCATCGCCAGAGACGAGTTCAACCGGCGGGGCTGGGTACGTGTCTAGCAGTGACTCCGACCAGCGTGTAGCGAAGTTGCTCATGCCTCATCCTTCCTAAAGATTGTGCCGTCTGGGTAGTGGGTGCGGTCGTAATCGTCTGGAAGCACCATCGTGCCCACACCACCCATGGTCAGTAGTTCGAGAAGCACTGAGTGGGCCACACGACCATCAATAACGTGTGCCGCTTTCACCCCGCCCTGGACCGCGGTCAGGCAAGCTTCCATCTTCGGGATCATCCCGGTGTCTAGGCCCGGCAGCATCTTCTCAAGCTCGGCCGCCTCGATCTTGGACAAAAGCGAATCGCGGTTGGGCCAATCGGTGTAAAGGCCCTCCACGTTGGTGAGAACTACGAGGCGTTCCGCGCCGATCGCAGCTGCCAGCGCGCCTGCGGCTTCGTCAGCGTTGATGTTGTAGACCTCGCCGTTTTCGCCCGGAGCGATGCCAGAGACGACCGGGATACGGCCGGCGTCGATGATGTCCATCACCGCTGCCGGATTCACGTCGGTGATGGTGCCGACCAGCCCGATATCGACGAGCTCACCTTCCACTTCGACCTGGCGGCGCTTGGCCGTGAACAAGCCGGCATCCTCTCCTGAGGTGCCTACCGCGTACGGGCCGTGGGAATTGATCTTGCCCAGAAGATCTCGGCCCACCTGCCCGAACAGCACCATGCGCACGACATCCAGGATTTCCGGCGTGGTGACACGGAACCCGCCGACGAACTCGCCGCCGTCGAGGCCCAAACGCTTGAGCATCGCGCTGATCTGCGGCCCGCCGCCGTGCACGACCACGGGCTTTGCGCCCACAGTGCGCAGAAACACCATGTCTGCGGCGAACGCCGCCTTGAGGTCTTCATCAATCATGGCGTTACCGCCGTACTTCACCACCACAATCTTGTCGCGGTAGTGCTGCAGCCACGGCAGTGCTTCGGCAAGGACGGTGGCGCGCTGTTCACTCGTTAGATTAGGCATCAACTCACCCACCTCCTAGCTCGAGTACGCGGAATTGATCTCGACGTAGGCGTGCGAGAGGTCGGTTGTGCGCACGGTTGCGCTGCCCGCTCCCCCGGTGCCCAGGTCCACAACAACGTCGATGTCGGCTCCGCTCAAGTCAACGTCGCGGGCGCCCGGTGCGCCGGTCGACTGTTCGCATACGGTCTGACCGTTGAAGGTCACGGAGATGTTCTCCGCATCCATCTCGGCATCGGCCATGCCTACGGCTGCCAGCACGCGGCCCCAGTTCGGATCGGAGCCGAACATCGCAGTCTTGACCAGGCTGTCACGGCCGATCGCGCGCGCTGCGTTGAGCGCTTGTGCATCGTCGAGCGCTCCTTGGACGGTGATCGCGACACGCTTGGTCACGCCTTCCGCATCCGACTGCATCATCGCCGCTAGCTTCGCGCACGCTTCGTGCACTGCGGCGTTGAGTTCTGCTTGCGTTGGGGTCACGCCACTGGCACCGCTTGCCATTGCGACGACCGTGTCGTTGGTGGAAGTCGAGCCATCAATATCCAACGTGTTAAACGTCATGGCACAGGCTTGCTCGAGCGCAGCCTGCAACGTGGCGCTGTCAGCCTTTGCGTCGGTGGTGATGCAGACAAGCATCGTCGCCAGCGACGGCGCCATCATGCCGGCACCCTTTCCCATCGCCCCCACAGTCCAGCCGTCGCCCTTGACGACGACTTCTTTCGCCACCGTATCTGTCGTCCGAATCGCATCTGCAGCACCCGCTCCATCATCGCCGAGTTGCTTGACTGCGACACCGATACCGGCTTCCACCTTGTCCATCGGAAGTGTGTCGCCGATCAGCCCCGTCGAGCAGACCGCAACGTGGGCTGGGTCGACCCCGATGCCTTCTGCGGTCAGGCGCTGCATGGCTTTTGCGTCTTCGTATCCTTGTGCGCCGGTACACGCGTTCGCGTTTCCCGAGTTCACAATCAGAGCCTTAATGGTGCCGCCAGCTGCAGTCTCACGGCTCACTTTCACTGGCGCTGCAAACACTTTGTTCCGAGTAAATACGGCTGCACCAGCGAACTCCGGGCCTTCGTTGACAACCAATGCGAGATCACAGTTGCCAGACGCCTTAATCCCGGCGCTGATACCTGCAGCGCTAAAGCCCTTCGGTGCGGTTACTCCGGTGGTGGTCATGAACTGTTCGTTTTCCTTTCAACAGGGGTGGAGAGTCGTTGTGACGTGGCGGTTACGGAGCCACCGCAGCTCGCGATAGTCCTGCCCCTTCGTCCCACCCGAGTGCAAGGTTCATGCATTGCACAGCGGCACCACCAGTGCCCTTGGTCAGGTTGTCGATGGCACTCGTCGCCACCAACTTGCCGGCGTGCTCGTCCACTGCAACCTGCACGGCACACATGTTCGCGCCCACGACATGCTGGGTCTGCGGCTGCGAGCCTGCCGGCATGAGGCGCACGAACTGCTCGCCTGCATACGCCTGTTCGTACGCGCTTCTTACCGCCTCTGCCGTAACGCCCTGCGCCAATGGTGCGGTCACTGTAGTGAGAATCCCGCGTGGCAGCGGTGCCAGTACCGGGGTAAAGCTCACGGAAACGCTAGTACCTGCAACCCCCTCGAGGTTCTGCTGGATCTCTGGTGTGTGCCGGTGCGTCCCGCCGACACCATAGGCCTTCAAAGATCCCATCGTTTCCGCGCCGAGGAGATCCACATTCGCCTTCTTGCCGGCACCGGATACACCGGTAATGGCAACGATGGTCAGATCAGGCTCCACGAGCCCCGCTTCGAGTGCCGGCCAGGCCGCAAGGGTCGCCCCCGTGGGGAAACACCCCGGGACAGCGACACGGTTTGCCTCCCGCAGGGCGGCCCGCTGACCCGGCAGTTCTGGAAGTCCGTAAGGCCAAGATCCTGCATGCTCAGAGCCGTAGAAACGCTTCCATTGCTCGGCATCGCGCAACCGAAAATCTGCAGCGCAGTCAATCACGACGACGTCCTCGCCGAGCGCCTGACCGATCTCGGCGGAATGGCCGTGCGGCAAGCCGAGGAACACAACATCGTGGCCAGCAAGCACATCGATTGTTGTCGGCTCAATGACCCGATCTGCAAGTTCCGGCAGATGCTGCATAAGATCGCCGACCTGCTGGCCAGCGTTCGATGCTCCGGTAAGAGCACCGATCTGAAGCGAACCCGCAAGGTAGGCGGGGTGCCCGAGCAGCAGACGGAGAATCTCACCCCCTGCGTACCCGGTGGCTCCGGCGACCGCAACCTTGATCACACTTTCTGACATAGCGGACAGTGTATCAGTTATGCAGTGCGCCGTAAGTTATTCACGGATTAATATTTACCCGCGCATTTCTGCGCCGAAGCGCTCCTTAGCCAACTCGGCTGCCTTGAGGCGAGCCTCCGAGCCTTCCTCTTCCTTCAGCGTGCGATCGGGCGCACGGAAGGCCAGGCCGAATGCGAGAGACTTCTTGCCCTCGCCGAGGGATTCCGAACGGTAGACGTCGAAAAGCGTTACGTCCTCGACAAGCTCACCTGCGCCCTCAACGAGAGTGCGACGGACGTCTTCAGCCGGAACTTCCTCATCGACGACGAGCGCGATGTCCTGGTGCAACAGCGGGAACGACGACAGGCGCGGCGCCGGAAGACGCTCCTCCAGCGGGATCGCAGTCAGGTCGAGCTCCATCGCGCACGTGCGCGCTGGCAGGTTTAGCTTCTCCAGAATCTGCGGGTGCAGCTCGCCAGCATGGCCAACGACGATACGCTCGCCAGCAGCATCGCGGACAGAGAGTTCCGCACAGCGCCCCGGGTGCCACGGCAGAACCTCGGCAGCGACGATGTCGAGTTCAACACCGCATGCGCGGGCGACGATCTGCGCAGACTGGATCGCGTCCGACCACTCATAGGCGCGCCCATTGCCCCACGGCCCCTCGAGCTCGACGTTGCCGAGCGCCACCGTTGCGGCATGCAGATTCTGCTTTGGCAGCGACTGAATAAGTTCTGCGACAACGTCATCTGCTGGACGCTGGGTAACGGCCGGCAACGGCGAAACATCCGCGCGCTTCTCAGAGGTCTGTGCAACCGAGTAGAGCGCAATATCGCCACGGCCGCGGGCAACATTGCGGCCTGCTGCCTCGAGCATCGACGGCAGAAGCGTCGTGCCCAAGATGCCGTAGTCAGCATCCAACGGGTTCTGCACCTTCACCGTGTTGCGGCGCGGATCGTCTGCGTCGAGCCCCCACACGTCGAACGTGTCGTTGGCAATAAACGGCGTCGGGATGATCTCCGCGTAGCCGGAGTACGCCAGCGCGTGCGTGACCGCGCGACGGCGACGCTGCAGCGGGCTCAAGCCGCGACCACCACGCGGTGTTGGCAGGATCGACGGGATATCGTCGAGTCCCTCAAGGCGCACGACCTCTTCGACAAGTTCCACCGGAACGGTGATATCGGTACGCCATGTCGGCGGCGTGACCTGAAGGTTCTCACCCTCGCCTGCGATAGTGCAGCCGACCTCCTCAAGACGGCGCACAACCGTATCGCGGGAGTAGTCCACACCGATGAGCTCCGACGGGCGCGAGGCACGCATGGCAATCGGCTCACGCGGTTTAACGTCACCGACAAGCGTACGGCCAGCCTCGATCGAGCCGCCAGCGATCTCGACGAGGAGCGCACAAGCGGCATCCAGAGCGACCTCGACGATGGCGGGGTCAACGCCGCGCTCAAATCGACGAGAGGCCTCCGAGCTCAGCTTCAGGCGACGTGCAGTACGAGCAACAGTCAGCGGATCCCAGGTTGCAGCCTCGAAGTGGACGTTCACGGTGTCGTCGGAAATCTCCGACGTCGTGCCACCCATAACGCCGGCGAGGGACTGGATGCCGTTGTCGTCGCTGATCACCACATCGTCTGCGGTCAGCGTCCGCTCAACGTGGTCGAGCGTTTCAAACTTCTGACCGACCTCAGCAGTGTGCACCCGTAAGCCGCCGGAGATCTTGTCGGCGTCGAATGCGTGCATCGGCTGACCAAGCAACAGCATGACGTAGTTAGTCACGTCAGTCGCCGCGTTTACAGAGCGAACACCGCTGAGCATGAGTTCACGCTGCATCCAGAACGGTGCCTGCGCCTTCGGGTCGATGCCCTTCACGGTGCGCAGACCGAAACGCTGCGCCTTCGTCGAGGCCTCAACCTCGACGGGGACGCTCTCGCCTGCCGGCTCCGGAACAACAGACGTATTAACGCCTGCGATCGACGGATCCTGCGCGACATCCTTAAACGCCAGGTCGAAGGCGGATGCGATCTCACGGGTCAGGCCGCGCGCAGACAGTGCGTAGCCACGATCCGGGGTGACGTTGACCTCGAACACGGTGTCGCCGGAGCCGAGGATCTCGCGAGCGTCATCGCCCGGGGTAGCTGCGCCATCCTCGAGCGTGATGATGCCTTCGCTCTTTGCAGTCAGCCCCAGCTCTGCGGCGGAGGCCATCATGCCGTTCGAAATGTGGTCGTAGGTTTTGCGCGCGGAGATAGCAAAGCCACCTGGCAATACCGCACCCGGAAGCGACACGATGACTAGGTCGCCTTCCTTGAAGTTTCGCGCGCCACAGATGATGCCCTGCAGTTCACCTGTGCCGTTGGCCTGTCCGACATCAACCTGGCAGTAGCGGATGGGCTTCTTAAACCCGGTCAGTTCCTCGATCTCGGCTACTCGGCCAATGACGAGCGGGCCGGTCACCTCAGGCAGCGGCTCGTAGCCCTCGGTCTCAAAACCGACGCGGACAAAACCGGCGTCCAATTCCTCGTCGGTGGGATTGAAGCCCTGGTTGCCTGCCTGATTAAGCAGGCGGGTGATCCAATTCTTGGAAATAAGCATTATTGGTTCTCCTTTTACGCCTGCACGCCGAACGGAATAGTGAAACGGACATCGCCTTCGACCATGTCGCGCATATCCGACAGGCCATTGCGGAACTGCAGCGTGCGCTCAAGGCCCATGCCGAACGCAAAACCGGTGTACTCCTCCGGGTCGATGCCAACAGCACGCAGCACGTTCGGGTTGACCATGCCGCAGCCGCCCCACTCAATCCAGCCAGCGCCGCCCTTCTTGTTCGGGAACCAAACGTCCACCTCGGCAGACGGTTCGGTAAACGGGAAGTAGTTCGTACGCATACGGGTCTTGGTTTCTGGGCCGAACAGCACCTTAGCCAGGTGGTCGAGCGTGCCGCGCAGGTGCGCCATCGTCAGTCCCTTGTCCACAGCGAGACCCTCCACCTGGTGGAACACAGGGGTGTGGGTTGCATCGAGTTCGTCGGTACGGAACACGCGGCCCGGGCACGCAATGTAGATCGGCACATCGCGCTCAAGCATCGTTCGCACCTGCACCGGCGAGGTGTGTGTACGCATCACCTGCTTGGAGCCTTCTTCGCCAATGTAGAAGGTGTCCTGCAGTGTGCGGGCCGGATGGTCCGGAATGAAGTTCAGCGCGTCGAAGTTGAAGTACTCCGCTTCAACCTCGGGGCCTTCGGCCACTTCCCAGCCCATGCCGATAAAGATGTCGGCGATGTGCTCCGACAGTGTGGTGATCGGGTGCATCGCGCCGGCGTGCGCGCGTGCGGTAGGCAACGTAACGTCAACCTTTTCCTCACGCAGCTGCTTCTCGCGGTGCTCTGCTTCGCGGACCTGGCGCAGCTGGGCGTAGACCTTTTCGGCGCGGCCACGCGCCATGTTCACAAAGCGACCAGCGTCCTTACGCTGATCCTTTGGGATAGAGCCCAGCGACTTGCGCGCCTGCATGATTGGGGCCTTCTCCCCCAGGTGCGCGCGATGCGCCTCTTCGAGTGCTGCGAGATCCGCAGCTGCTTCGAAGGCAGCAATCGCGTCGTCTGCTGCCTTGTTCAGGGCTTCCTCGGTCAGTTCAATATCCGGAAGTTGTGTTGCGTTGTCGGCCACGCTTACGCTCACCCGCGCCTTTCCACAAGTGCTCTGCAGCTCAGGGCGTCTGCAGCGATGTCGGTTCAAAAGCGTCCACCACTTTACCCGTGGAGCCGACACATGAATGCGCGAGGGGGACATGCGATAGGTGTCGGTATCGCGATTACCTTTCGTCTGCGTCGAGCGCCTTGGAGGATTCCCAGAGGCACATGGATGCAGCGGTAGCGAGATTCAGCGATTCCGCGCTGCCCTTAATCGGGATGGAGATCCGGTGATCAGCATTGGTGAGAAGCTCATCGCTAAGTCCGTGGGCCTCGTTGCCAAACAGCCACGCTGTTGGGCGTGCAAGCACCTCGTCTGCTTGCGCGAGGGATGTCTCCCCCGAAGCCGAGGTTGCCACCGTAGCTAATCCGGCAGAATGCAGCTGCCCAATGACCCGGTGAATGTCGCGGTCGCGAGCCACCGGTACGTGGAACAACGATCCTGCGGTGGAACGCACCACTTTCGGCGACTCTGGATCGACGGTGTCCCCAGCGAAGATGACTGCATCCGCACCCAGCGCATCTACTAGGCGGATGATCGTGCCCGCGTTGCCTGGGTCGTTGGTCTCCACGCACACCGCGACTAGACGGGGCCGGCCCTTGAGGATCGACGGCACCGTCCACAGCACCGGCCTACACACCGCGAAAATACCCGTGTTGGTCACCGCGTCGGCGAGGTGCTGAGCAGCTTTGTCGTTGATGGCATGCGTGTAGACATCCATGTAGCCAGCGGCGCGAACGATTTCCTCGAAACGCTCAGCCGCTGCTTCGGTGACAAACAAGTCTGTTGCTGCACCCGTAGCCACCGCCGCCTCCACGGCGTTCTCCCCTTCCGCGAGAAAAGCTTTTGCTTTGCGACGACCCGCCGCACGTTTCAGCTTCGCAGCGTTGACCACACGCGGGGTGCGCTCAGTAAACGGCTGCTCAAAATCCAATGCCATGGCCGATACCTTACCGCGAACGAAAACCGCCCAGCCTCCACCGGGTGTGGTGGGACGGGGCGGTGTGTCGTCGAAAAGCGAAAGCGCTTACGCAGCGTTCTTCGGAGCGTTAACGTCCTCCGGCAGAGCGTTCTTTGCAACCTCGCACAGGGCGGAGAATGCAGCGAAGTCGCTGACAGCGAGCTCGGCGAGGATCTTGCGGTCGACCTCAACCTCAGCCAGCTTCAGGCCGTGGATGAGGCGGTTGTAGGTGATGCCGTTCATGCGTGCACCAGCATTGATGCGCTGGATCCACAGCTTGCGGAACTCACCCTTGCGCTTACGACGGTCGCGGTAAGCGTAGGTCTGGGAGTGCAGCCACTGTTCCTTAGCCTTGCGGTAGAGGCGGGAACGCTGGCCACGGTAGCCCTTCGCGGACTTGAGGATTGCGCGGCGCTTCTTCTTAGCATTGACTGAACGCTTCACACGTGCCATGAGTCAAACTTCCTTTTCTTATCTCGTAATCGGTTGATTGATCGGGCAGTGCTTAGGACATGCCGAGGAGGCGCTTTGCGCGCTTGACGTCAGCCTTAGCGACGTCGGTGGTGCCGGAGAGCTTGCGGCGACGCTTCGAGGAGAGCTTCTCGTTCAGGTGGCGCTTACCAGCCTGCTCGCGGCGCAGCTTGCCCTTGCCGTTGACCTTGATGCGCTTTGCGGTGCCCTTGTGGGTCTTCTGCTTCATGGTGAAAGCCCTTCAGAGTGTCGGTTACTTCAAAATTTACTTTTTGCCCTTGCGAGCCGGTCCGAAGACCATCGTCATGTTGCGGCCGTCCTGCTTCGGGCGGGACTCGACCACACCCAACTCGCCGATATCCTCAGCGAGACGCTCCAGCAGGCGGTAGCCCAGCTCAGGGCGGGACTGCTCGCGGCCGCGGAACATGATGGTGACCTTGACCTTGTTGCCCTTCTCCAGGAAGCGCTCAACATTGCCCTTCTTGGTCTGGTAGTCGTGCTCATCGATCTTGGGACGGAACTTCTGTTCCTTGACCACGGTCTGCTGCTGGTTCTTACGGGCCTCGCGGGCCTTCTGATCCTGCTCGTACTTGAACTTGCCGTAGTCCATGATCTTGGCCACAGGCGGCTTAGCGTTCGGCGCCACCTCAACCAAGTCGAGATCCGCTTCGTACGCCAGCTTGCGGGCGTCATCCGTACGGACAATGCCGACCTGCTCGCCGGACGGGCCGACGAGGCGAACTTCGGGGACGCGGATTCGATCGTTAATCCGAGCTTCAGCGCTGATGAGAACTCCTAGAGACTTTGAGAAACAATGTTGTTGCCGCTCTGGGTCACATTTGGGGTGATCTCACGCGAAAAACCCGCTCACCGGAATCCGGTGGCGGGAGATCGTCCAGGCATGCCAACATGCGGCATACCGTTTGACCCGTATCCAACTCGGCTCAACGCCAGCGGCTTGGGGTGGGATTCACTCCTCTTGTGGCCCGCGTACCCGTCAAACGGACACGCTGGGCGGTGCGAAGTGAATAGTACACGCATTACACGCGTGCACCAAATCGAGCTCTCCTACCCTTTTGCCAACACATCCTGGAGGAACTCGCCGGTGAAGGACCCTTCGACCTTGGCCACGTCCTCCGGGGTGCCCTGCGCAACCACGGTGCCGCCGCCTGAGCCACCTTCCGGCCCCATATCGATGATCCAGTCGGCGGACTTGATCACATCGAGGTTGTGCTCGATGACCAGTACGGTATTGCCCTTCTCCACCAGCCCGTTGAGCACCAGCATGAGTTTGCGGATGTCTTCGAAGTGCAGGCCGGTGGTCGGCTCGTCGAGAATGTAGATCGTGCGACCGTTAGAACGCTTCTGCAGCTCCGCGGCGAGTTTCACGCGCTGTGCCTCACCGCCGGACAGCGTGGTTGCGCTCTGCCCGAGTCGGACGTAGCCGAGACCGACATCTACCAGCGTTTGCAGGTAGCGGTGGATCGAGGTGATCGGCTCGAAGAACTCGGTTGCCTCGGAGATCGGCATGTCGAGCACCTCGGCGATGTTCTTGCCCTTGTAGCGCACTTCGAGCGTCTCGCGGTTGTAACGTGCACCCTGGCACACTTCGCACGGGACGTAAACGTCCGGCAGGAAGTTCATCTCGATCTTGATCGTGCCGTCGCCACGACAAGCCTCACAGCGGCCGCCCTTGACGTTGAAGGAGAATCGCCCGGCCTTGTAGCCGCGAACCTTCGCCTCCTGAGTCTCGGCGAACAGGTTACGAATTTTGTCAAACACGCCCGTGTATGTCGCGGGGTTCGACCGCGGCGTGCGCCCGATCGGGCTTTGGTCCACCTGCACGAGTTTGTCCAGGTGCTCCAGGCCTTCGACCTTCTTCACGCGCCCGGGCACTTGGCGCGCACCGTTCAGTTGGTTTTGCAGGGTTTTCGCCAGAATCTGGTTCACCAGCGTCGACTTGCCCGAGCCCGATACACCCGTGACAGCCACAAGCACGCCGAGCGGGATACTCACATCGACGTTGTCTAGGTTGTTCTCGCGGGCGCCAACAACCTTGAGCATGCGCTGCTTATCGACGACACGTCGCTGCTCCGGAACCTCAATCTTCTTACGTCCCGCCAGGTAATCACCAGTGAGCGAGTCCTTCGCCTTCAGGATGCCTGCCGGATCTCCCTGGTAGACCACCTCACCGCCATACTCGCCAGCCTTGGGTCCAATATCGACGAGCCAGTCGGCCTCACGGATCGTGTCCTCGTCGTGCTCGACGACAACGAGCGTGTTGCCGAGGTCGCGCAACTTCTTCAGCGTTGCAATCAGGCGCTGGTTGTCACGCTGGTGCAGGCCGATGGATGGCTCGTCAAGCACGTACAGGACGCCAGCCAAACCGGAGCCGATTTGCGTCGCCAAGCGAATGCGCTGTGCTTCACCACCGGACAGCGTGCCGGCAGAGCGCGCGAGCGTCAGATAGTTCAGGCCGACGTCGAGCAAGAAGTGCAACCGAGCCTGGATCTCCCGCAGCACTGCGCCAGCAATCATTTCCTCGCGGTAGCCCAGCACCAGGTTGTCCAGGTACTCGGACGCATCCTCGATGGAAAGCTCCGTCAGGCCCGCGATGGACTTCTCGCCGTGCGTCGTTGATGCGAGACGCACTGCGAGGATCTCAGGCTTCAGGCGGGCACCCTTACAGGTCGGACACGGCACCTCGCGGGTAAACGCAAGGAGGCGCTCTTTTTGCGTGTCTGACTCCGCCTGCTCAAGCTTGCGCTCGATGTAGCCCACAATGCCCTCGTAGGCGGCGGTGTAGGAACGTTGACGGCCAAAGCGGTTCTTGTAGCGGACGTTGATCTTGGTCGACGAGCCGTGAATCAGGTGTTTTTGCTGGGTCTTGGTCAGCGAGCTCAGCGGTGCGTTCGCATCAAAACCTTCTTCCTTCGCCAGCGCTTCGATGAGTTTGGTGAAGTACTTCTTGTTCGGGCTCGAGTTCCACGGCTGGAACGCGTCAACCGCAGGCGCATCTGGGTCGGGAATAATCAGGTCAACGTCGATCTCCTTGCGCATACCGAGACCGTCGCAGGCCGGGCAAGCCCCGAATGGCGAGTTGAACGAGAACGCACGTGGCTCGTACTCCTCCACGTTGAGCTTGTGCCCGTTCGGGCAGGCCATCTTCTCGGAGAAGATCTGTACGCGCTCCGGGTCGTCAGCGTCGAGATCCACAAAGTCGAAGCCCACGAGGCCGTCCGCCAGCTTCAGCGCAGTCTCAACAGAGTCAGTCAGACGCTGCTTCTGGCTGGCTTTGACCATCAGGCGGTCCACCACAACGTCGATGTTGTGCTTGATCTGCTTTTCCAACTTCGGCGGGTCGGTGAGTTGATAGGTCTCCCCATCCACGTTCACACGCGCATAACCCTGGGCGGCGAGGTCTGCAAACAGATCCTGGAACTCACCCTTACGCTTGCGCACGATCGGCGCAAGCACCTGGAATTTCGTGCGCTCTTCGTACTCAAGAATTCGGTCAACGATCTGCTGCGGGGTCTGACGTTCAATAACTGCGTCACATTCCGGACAGTGTGCTGTGCCGGCACGCGAGTACAGCAAACGCAGGTAGTCGTAAATCTCTGTAATCGTGCCTACTGTCGAGCGCGGGTTACGGTTTGTCGACTTCTGGTCAATGGACACGGCCGGGCTGAGACCGTCGATGTAGTCGACGTCGGGCTTGTCCATCTGACCCAAGAACATGCGGGCATAGGACGACAGCGACTCAACATAGCGGCGCTGGCCTTCGGCGAAGATGGTGTCGAAGGCCAGCGAGGACTTGCCTGATCCGGACAGTCCGGTAAACACCGCCATCTTGTCACGGGGCAGCTCGATGTCTACACCCTTGAGGTTGTGTTCCCGAGCGCCACGCACAATGAGTTTGTCGGCCACGTATTCGCCTTTCGTCGATTCGTTCTCCCAAGAAACTACCAACGTCGCGCGGTATACAAACATTCCTTGGCTACTGTGGCGGGCATGACTACTTCGCTGAAGCTCCATCAGGTTTCCGTATCTGCCATGGACAACAACTGCTATCTGCTCGCTTCCGAAGGGCAAGGATTGCTTATCGACGCCGCCGACGAGCCCGACACCCTCCTCACCATGGCCCGCGACGCCGGTGTGGAAATTACCGCTGTACTGACCACACACCGCCACCACGACCACACTCGCGCTTTGGAAGCTGTGTTGGAAGCAACCGGCGCCACACACTACGCACCGTTTTTGGATGCCCCTGCACTTCCCGTCGCCCCCGATGTGGAACTGCGCGACGGTGACACCATCGAGTTCGCCGGCCATCGCATTCCTGTGGGTATCTTGCGCGGGCACACTCCCGGCGGCGCGTTTATCGCGGTAGACATCGACGGCGCCCCGAACCTTTTCGTGGGCGACTCCCTATTCCCGGGGGGCTTGGGCAAAACCCAGTCCGAGGGTGATTTCGTGCGACTCTTCAACGATGTGAAACAGAAGCTTTTCGACGCCTTCCCCGACGACGCAATCGTTCGCCCTGGCCACGGAAAACCCACCACGCTGGGCGCAGAACGGCCGCACCTTGACGAGTGGTGGGAGCGTCGCTGGTAAGTGGCGTTGTGCAATAGGACACAGCTGGCCTGGCGCAAAATCGCTACACTCGGTGGGAGCACAATCAGCTACAAAACGTAAGGATTTGGGTACATATATGATTCGCAAAATCGCACGCCCAATGCTGGCATCGGTCTACGTGATCGACGGCGTTGAGACGTTGTTGAACCCGGCAGCCCACAAGGACTCCGCAAATACTGTCCTGAAGAAGCTGCGCACCGCTGTTCCAGCCGAGTACCGCGGCTTCGTTCCGGAGGATCCGGAATCCGCCGCAAAGATTGTCGGCGGCGTTAAGGCTGGCGCTGGCTCCCTGTTCGCAATCGGCAAGTTCCCGCGCCTGTCCGCCACCCTGCTGGCTGCAACCGCGATCCCGACGGTGATTGGCCGCCACGCATTCTGGGAGGCCGACAGCGAGGAAGAGAAGGCTCGTCGTCGCAGTGGCGCCCTGACCGACCTCGGTCTTGCTGGTGGCGTGCTGCTGGCAACTGTTGATACGGCTGGCAAGCCGAACATGAAGTGGCGTGCACAGAACGCCGCTTCCGTTGCGCAGAAGAACATCAAGCAGGCGCTGCCGACCAAGTCTGAGACCGAGAAGGCCTTTGACAAGGCTGGTGACTGGTTCTCTGACCGCACCGACCAGGTTGCCGATTACATCGACGACAACAAGGGCGACTGGAAGAAGGCCGCTTCCAAGGCCGGCGATACCGCTAGCGACTGGTTCGACGACGCTAAGAAGCAGGCTTCGAGCTTCCTTTCCGACGCTGGTGACTGGCTCGATGACGCTGCAGACAAGGCAGAGGGCAAGGTCGATGACCTGAAGCCGTCGAAGATCCAGCAGTTCAAGGCGAAGCGCAAGGTCAACAGCGTTGTTGGTGACCTGCAGGATCAGCTCAACGATCTGCAGCCGTCTACTCTGGACAAGTTCAAGGCGAAGCGCAAGGTCAACAAGGCAACCGCGAAGGCTCAGGACAAGGCGCAGGGTGCCATCGACAAGCTGGAGAAGGCTTGGGACAAGCTCGATGCTGACCCGTCCTGGATCACCAAGCTGAAGTGGAAGCGTAAGGCCAAGAAGGCTGAGAAGCGCGCGAAGAAGCTGGTGAAGAAGGCTCAGAAGAAGCTCAGCTAAGCACTGAACTTAGTTGAACGTTACGGCCCCGAGGCGTTGGGAATATTTCCCGCCTCGGGGTTGTTTGTTTTGGGGATGCAGGATTTACAGCACGATCTTTCACCTGACCCCGTCGCCGACGAGCAGTCGCACGCGGATACGTTGTTCGCACACCTCGACGCCGAGGTGGCTCGTGCCCGTGCGAGGCTCGAAGAGGTTCAGCGTGATGTTGACCCGGACAACCCGGATTCGGACGCTCTTGTGCGGCGAGAAACTGAGTACCACGGCCTCAATGCCAAATTGGACACGCTTGGCGTTGCTGAAGCCGGGCTTGTCTTTGGGCGCATTGACGTTGCAGACGATGAGCCCGAAAATCCAGTGCCGGGGCGTGAGGATTTGGACCGGCGCTACATTGGTCGACTCGGCATTGACGACCGCGAGGATAACTACCGCACGTTGTTGCTCGATTGGCGTGCCCCGCTCGCACGCCCCTTCTACCTTGCGACGACCGCCCACCCAGAGGGCGTGGAGACGCGCCGAAATATCCGCATGCGGGGGCGCAAGGTTACTGCGGTAGATGACGAGGTGCTGTCCGGCGACAACGCAGACACATCGGTGGCCGGGGTTGGCTCTGAGGCTGCGCTTCGCCGTGCGATGAATGAAGCGCGCACGGGTCATATGCGCTCAATCGTGGAGACGATCCAGCGCGAGCAGGACGAGATCATCCGCGATCCAACCCGCGGTGTGATGGTTGTTCAGGGCGGTCCGGGTACGGGCAAGACTGCGGTTGCCCTGCACCGTATTGCCTATTTGATGTACACGTGGCGCGAGCAGCTCAGCCGCACCGGTGTGCTTATCGTGGGCCCAAACCCGGCGTTTTTGGAGTACATCTCCCGCGTGTTGCCGGAGCTTGGAGAGACTGGCGTAGTGCTTTCCACTGCTGATCAACTCGTCCCCGGGTTTACGCCTACGGGCAGCGATTCGATCGCGGCTCGGGAGGTGAAGGGGTCGGAGGAGATGGTGACGATTCTCAAGCGCGCCGTGCAAGCTTACGAAACTGTTCCCGACAAGCCGGTCGTGCTGACGATTGATTCAGTAGCCATCGAGGCCACGCCCGCCATGATCAAGGCCGCGCGCACTCGCGCACGTCGCTCCCGCCGGCCGCACAATCAGGCGCGTCCGTTCTTCGCAGAACACCTCACTCAATCGCTGGCGGAGGCATTGGCCCAAAAGATTGGTGAAGATCCCCTCGGTGGTGCCAACCTGCTGTCTGCTGCAGACGTAGATCAGCTCCACGATGACCTCGCCGATGAGCCACAGGTGCTAGCGCTTATCGACGAGCACTTCCCCGAGCTCGACCCCACCGACCTACTCGGTGAGTTCCTCACCGATGAGGATGCGATTGCGCACGCTGCTTACGACTACGACGACTACACACGTGCGGCGCTGCTGCGCTCCCCGGAGGAGGACTTCTCCCCCGCCGATACTGCACTTGTGGACGAACTGGCGGTGCTGATCGGCACCGTCGATCCGGAAGAAGCCCGCCGCAAGGAAGAAGCCGAGTGGCGCGAACTCGTGGAGGAGGCCGAAGACGCGCTGGATATCCTTGCCTCGTCCGAGTCCACCGATAACGATGACGACCAGTTTGAGGCGGAGATTCTTTCTGCGGCTGACGTGATCGACGCAGAGACGCTCGCTGCTCGTCAGCGGGTCACTGATAATCGTTCTACCGCGCAGCGCGCCAGTGCGGATCAAACATGGGCCTATGGACACATCATCGTCGACGAGGCGCAGGAGTTATCCCCAATGGAATGGCGCATGGTGTTTCGCCGGTGCCCGGCAAGGTGGATGACCCTTGTCGGAGATACCGCGCAGACTTCCTCGCCAGCAGGCGTGGACGATTGGACCGCAGCACTCGAACGCTTTGTGGGTCAGCGCTTCCGTCTCCACGAGCTGACGGTGAACTACCGCACGCCGAAGGAAATCTCAGATTATGCGGCGGAAGTTCTGACACAAATTGATCCGGAGGCGACTGCACCGACGGCAATCCGATCCACCGGCATTCCGGTTGATTTTCTTCCGGCAGGTGCGGAGGTCGTCGACAAGCGGGATGGGTTGCATGCGGTGATCGATGTGCACAACGTCGACGAGATGAAAGGCCTCGAATTCGACCACGTCACCGTGGTGGAGCCACAAAAAATCGTAGAGGCCTCGCCACAAGGGTGGCAAGACCTCTACGTCGCTGTCACCCGCGCCACGCAGACGCTGACGGTGATCGGGAACTAAGCGGGAAACCGCTTAGTTCACGGTGTGGACGATCATGACGTCGCAGTTGGACTGACGCGCGACATCAGCCGGCACCGAACCGAGCAGACGGCCGGTCAGCGAGTTGATGCCACGGTTACCGACGATGAGCAGGTCAGCGTTGTTGTCGTTGACGATCGCCATGAGCGCCTCAACCGGGGTACCCGGACGGGTCGCGGTCTGGACGTCGGGTGCACCGAAGGAACGTGCGTGCTCAGCGGCACCCTCAAGGTTCTCTAGAGCCTTCTGGTCACCGAGGATGGTCACGGAGTCCTGGCGCAGGGCCTTGGCAGCCTCATCCTCGTTCTCGTAGTAGGCGGTGCCGATAACGAGGGTGGAGCCGAATGCAGCAGCCAACTTAGCGGCACGCTCTACGGCCAGGAGGGACGACTTGGACCCGTCGGAGCCAACAACAATGGTCTTGTACGGGGAATCGGCCATGTGGAAATCACCTTTCAAGATTACGGCGCGGATATCGGGGACATTCTACCCACGAAGGATTTAATTGTGTCCCTCAGACCGGGTATCGACGAGCATGACATCCACCGGCGCCTTCTTCGCCACGTTGCCCGGGATATTGCCGAAGATCCGGCCCGCCATGGAACGCATGCCCTTGTTACCTACAACGAGCAGATCAACGTCATATTCCTGCACCGATTCCACCAGCACGGTCGCGGGTTGGCCGCCTGAGGAGACCAGGTTGATTTCCTTCGCCTGCTCCTCTTCAGCAATCTTCTTTGCCTCAGCCAAAATGTTGCGCGCGTTCGTCTCCGTCACGATGTCGACACGGCTGAGCTCCGCGTTGGTGGAGTTCAGCATCGACCCAGACGCCGTGTAGTGCGCGCAGATAATCGTGAGTTTCGCGTCGTACACGCGTGCAAGGCTTGCGGCGGCACGCACGGCGACCATGGAAGTCGGTGAACCGTCAGTACCGACGGCGATAGAAGTGTAGGTGTGCATGAGGATTCTGTCCTTTCGCTAATTTCCTGTGTCTTTAATACCACGCAGTTCGCGTTTGAGGTCAGCGATCTCATCCCTGAGGCGTCCCGCCAGCTCAAACTTCAGTTCCCGAGCGGCGTCGCGCATCTGGACGGTGAGGTCGTCGATAAGCTTTTGCACCTCGTCAGAGGCCATGTTCGCCACATCTGGCTTCTCCGCGACAGCGGTGTCTGAACTCAGCGACGCTGGCGCGTCCGCATCCGCGTTCTCGTAGACCTGATCCAAAATGTCGGCGATAGCCTTGCGCAGTGGCTGCGGGTCGATGCCGTGTTCCTTGTTATATGCGATTTGTTTTTCGCGGCGACGCTCGGTCTCGTCGATTGCTTCCTGCATCGATTCGGTGATCTGGTCCGCGTACATGATGACCTCGCCGGAGACGTTTCGGGCTGCACGACCGATCGTCTGGATGAGCGACTTCGTCGACCGCAGGAAACCTTCCTTATCGGCGTCGAGGATGGCGACGAGCGAAACTTCAGGCAGGTCGAGGCCCTCACGCAGGAGGTTAATGCCGACCAAGACGTCGAACTCGCCAAGGCGCAGCTGGCGTAGCAGTTCGACACGCTGCAGGGTATCAATGTCCGAGTGCAGGTAGCGGACCTTGATGCCGTTATCCAGCAGGTAATCGGTGAGATCCTCGGCCATGCGCTTTGTCAGTGTGGTCACAAGCACGCGTTCGTTTTTGTCCGTGCGGCCGCGGATTTCGTCGATAAGGTCATCGATCTGTCCCTTCGTCGGCTTCACGGTGACCTTCGGGTCTACCAGGCCAGTCGGGCGGATGACCTGCTCGACGAACTCGCCTTGCGCTGCCTCAAGCTCGTAGTCGCCCGGGGTCGCGGACATGTAGACCGTCTGGCCGACGCGCGCTTCGAACTCATCAAACGTCAGCGGGCGGTTATCCACCGCGGACGGCAAACGGAACCCGAACTCCACCAGGTTGCGCTTTCGCGACATATCACCCTCGAACATGCCACCGATCTGTGGGACGGTGACGTGCGACTCGTCGATAATGGTGAGGAAGTCTTCCGGGAAGTAGTCGATCAGTGTCGCCGGCGCAGAGCCCGCGGGGCGACCATCCATGTGGCGCGAGTAGTTCTCAATGCCGGAGCAGAACCCGACCTGCTGGATCATCTCCAGGTCATACTCAGTGCGCATACGCAGGCGCTGAGCCTCCAACAACTTTCCTTTGTTCTCCAACTCCTTGAGGCGGTCTGCAAGCTCTTCTTTAATCGCCTCGATCGCCTTTTCCATGCGCTCGTCAGTGGCCACATAGTGCGTTGCCGGGAAGATCCGGACCTCGTCTTCCTGGCTGAGCACATCGCCCGTCAACGGGTGGATGTAGTAAAGCGAATCCACTTCGTCGCCAAAGAACTCCACACGCACCGCGACTTCTTCGTAGGCCGGAATAATGTCCACGGTGTCGCCTTTGACGCGGAAGGTACCGCGCTTGAAGTCGATGTCGTTGCGTTCATATTGGACGTCGACAAGCAGGCGGAGGAAGCGATCACGTTCCACCTCTTCCCCGACGCGCAGGACAACGGAGCGATCCAGGTACGACTGCGGGGTACCCAAGCCATAGATGCAGGACACCGAGGACACCACGACGACGTCGCGGCGCGACAACAATGCGGAGGTTGCGGAGTGACGGAGGCGCTCGACGTCGTCGTTAATGGACGAATCCTTTTCAATGTAGGTATCCGTCTGCGCGATGTAGGCCTCCGGTTGGTAGTAGTCGTAGTACGACACGAAGTACTCCACCGCATTGTTCGGCAGCAGTTGGCGAAGCTCGTTGGCCAACTGCGCAGCCAACGTCTTGTTCGGCGCCATCACAAGGGTGGGGCGCTGTTGCTTTTCGATCAGCCATGCCGCAGTTGCGGACTTACCGGTACCGGTCGCACCCAGTAGCACGACATCGCGCTCGCCGCGGTTGAGGCGTTCATCCAACTCGGCAATGGCGCGCGGCTGGTCGCCAGAGGGTTGGAACTCTGACACCACCTCGAATGGTTTTTCGCGCCGCTCAATCTCACCGACAGGGCGAAACTCGGACTGCGCGAGGACTGGATGTTCAGCAGCAAAAGCCATGCTCGCCAGTGTATCGACGAAACCAAAAACTGGATCTATAAGTAAATCTGCTTGCAGGCAATCACTAAAGACAATACCTTTGTACTTATAGATTTAACAGCGCACTACCAGCGCACGTCGGAAAGTACAGGTGAAGCGTTCTATGCAGATGACTCGAAGACAGATGCTGCGGGCGACCGTGCTGGGTGGAGCGACCCTTGCCTTGGCGTCGTGTACCACCGCCCCCGTCGAGGAGATAAACACCTCTGGTCCACCTCGTCGCGGCGGCAGGCTCCGGGTGGGGCTCGTCGGAGGTTCTTCCACCGACACCGTAGATGCGCACATTCCAACGAGTGCTTCTGACGGCACGCGTTTGATCAACATGTACGACTCGCTCGTACGCTACGACACCAACTACGACCTGCAGTACCGCCTCGCCACGGCTATTGAGCCAAACGACGACGCGACGGTGTGGACCATCACGCTGCGCGATGGTGTGCAGTTCTCAGACGGTCGACCGGTGCGCCCTGAGGACGTCATATTCTCCTACGACCGTATTCGCGATCCCGACAACCCGAAGTCCGGTGCTGCATCGATCAACCACATCGAATCGATGGAGGTCACCGGACCGAATGAGTTGCGCATCTACCTCAATGCCCCGGACGCGACGCTCATTGACAGTCTTGCCGAGTATCAAATGGGCATCGTGCCGGAGGACTACGATCCCAAGAACCCGATCGGCAGCGGCCCTTTCAAGCTTGAGCACTTCTCCCCCGGCCAGTCGACGAAGATGGTGCGCAACGAGAACTTCTGGGGAGAGACTCCCTACCTAGACAGCGTTGTCATCATCGACTTCCAGGAGGAGGACGCCATGCTCAACGCATTGCTGTCTTCCCAGGTTGACGCAATCGGCAGCCTGAACCACTCGCTTGCACGTGTGATCGATGCAGACCCGCGCTTGGACACCCTCATTTCGCAGACCGGCATGTGGTTGCCGCTGACGATGCGCGTGGACGTTGCACCGTTTGATGATGTCCGCGTGCGCCGCGCCATGCGCCTTGCCGCGGACCGCCCGCAATTGGTGGACCAGGTCTACTCCGGCGAAGGTCAAGTGGGCAACGACATGTTCAGCCCGTACGACCCCGCCTACCCGGAGGACATTCCCCAGCGTGGGCAGAATATCGAGGAGGCCAAGCGTCTTCTCGCGGAGGCGGGCTACCCGGACGGTATCGATGTCACCCTCAACGCCGCTGAAATCCAGACCGGCGCGTTACGTAGCGCCCAGGTATACGCAGAGCAGGTCCGTCCTGCTGGCATCAACGTAACTATTAACCAGGTTGATTCCTCGACATTCTTCGCCGACGGCAACTACCTGGAGTACCCGTTCGCGTTGTCGTTCTACTACACGCGAAACTTCCTCCAGCAGGTCAACCAGTGTGCAACGGCGGATTCACCGTTTAACGAGACCCACTGGGTGGACCCGGAGTTCACTGCGTTGGCCAACGAGGCCCGAACGATTGTCGACGACGAAAAACGCAGCGAAATGATCCACGAGCTGCAGCAGCGTCTCTACGACGACGGCGGCTACATCATCTGGGGCTTTGCCAACCAGATTGACGCGTACCACAAATACGTGGTGGGGCTTCAAACCCACCCCGGCGGTATGCCGCTGGGCCAGGCCATGTTCGAGCGAGTTTGGATTGCGGAGGCATAAGCACACATGGGCAAGTTCATTCTTCGCAGGCTCGGGGTGAGTGTCTTCATCCTGTTCGCTGTATCCGTCATCATTTTCTGCGCGACGTTGCTTCTGCCTGGCTCGCCGGCTACGGCAATTTTGGGCCAGCAGGCAACGCCGGAACGTATCGCGGCGCTCGAGGCAGAAATGAATCTCGACCAGCCTCCGGTCACCCGCTACTTGCTGTGGCTGGGAGGCATTTTCACCGGTGACTTGGGCACATCGACGTCCACCGGTGGCCCAGTTTCTGAACTGCTTGGCGAGCCACTGGTGAATTCGCTGGTACTCATGCTGCTCGCCGCGGCAATTTCGATCCCTGTCGGCGTGCTCCTGGGTGTGTATGCGGCGTGGTGGCGCGGTTACAAGCGCGATTCGGCGATCACCTGGGTGACGTTGATTCTCGCTGC
Organism: Corynebacterium sp. HMSC070H05; assembly: GCF_001837615.1. Taxonomy (NCBI): domain Bacteria; kingdom Bacillati; phylum Actinomycetota; class Actinomycetes; order Mycobacteriales; family Corynebacteriaceae; genus Corynebacterium; species Corynebacterium sp. HMSC070H05. Next base: position 222,806 of record NZ_KV833343.1, on the reverse strand, counting down.
GCTGCCGGAGTTCGTCATCGGTATCGCACTGGTCACGTTGTTCGCTACCTCGGTGTTCCAAATTTTGCCGGCAGTGACCATGTCACCTCCGGGCAGTCGTGTGTGGGAGTTCCCAATGCAGCTGGTGTTGCCAACCTTGACTCTCGCGTTCGTCGTCACGCCTTATGTGGCGCGTATGACTCGCGCAACGATGATCGAGGCACTGGAATCGGGCTACGTCGAGATGGCGCGACTGAAAGGCGTGCCCGAGCGTCGCGTGGTGTTCCGTCATGCGCTGCCCCACGCGGTCGGGCCCATTGCACAGGTCGTCGCAATCCAGCTCGCGTGGCTGGCTGGCGGCATTGTGGTCGTCGAGTATCTGTTCCGCTACCCCGGCCTCGGCGTCGCGCTCATCGATGCGGTGAACTACCGCGACGTACAAGTTGTTCAGGCTGTCTCACTGCTGATCGCCGCGGTATATGTCGTGGTCAACCTACTGGCGGATCTTGTCAGCATTGCGGCTAACCCGAAGTTGAGGAGTAACTGATGTCTGCACCAGTACACCCCCAAGAACCAGGGAAAACCCCGAAACCCGTGGTCGACGATTCTGAACTGAAAACGTCGGTGTCCAAGCCGGAACCATTGCTGTCCCGAATTTGGGCACAGTCCGAAGGCAAGGTCGGACTCGTCTTGACGGGGCTTGTCATCGCGTTGGCGGTCGTCGGGTATTTCTTCGCCGAGCAGATCACCGGTCGCAGCACAACGGAGTTCATCGGCCTGCCATTTACGGACATCGGAGTGTTTGGCACCGATAACCTTGGCCGTTCGGTGCTGTCTCGCTTCGTTGCCGGTGGCCTCATCCTGTTGGTGACCGCGTTTTTGGCCACGGTCCTCGGCATGGTTGTCGGCACCATCATCGGCATGATTGCGGGATACGCAGGTGGCAAAGTCGATTCGGTGCTGATGCGGCTCAACGACGTGATTTTGGCGTTCCCACAGCTAATTTTTGCCATGTTGGCCATCGTTATTCTTGGCCCCTCAGCAACCGTGCTCGTCCTGGTCATTGGTTTGACGCACGCGCCTCGCATTGCCCGTGTGGCACGTGCTGCGACGATGTCCGTGACAAACGAGGACTACATCCGCGCCGCCCAGATGTATTCGGTGCCGCACTGGAGAATTCTCATCCAGGAGATCGCGCCCAACATCACCGGCCCGCTGGCTGTGGAGGCGGGTCTGCGTCTGACCTACTCCATTGGTTCGATTGCCTCGCTGTCCTTCCTTGGCCTTGGCATCCAGCCGCCGGCTGCGGACTGGGGTTTGATGATCAACGAGAACCGCATCGCACTATCGCTGCAGCCGTGGGGCGTGCTTCTGCCGGTGGCTGCGGTTGCTGTGCTGACTATCGGCACCAACATGTTGGCCGACGCCACAGCGCGCGCCACCGCAACCACTGCTACACCGCCAAAGCGCGGCCGCAACCAGACCATCGACCCGGAACGGGTGCCGAAGCACGAGCCCATCCGCCACAACGGATAGCAGCAAAGGGGAATGACGAATGACTACCGCGATATCCGCGAACCAAGACGGCAACACCAAGTCGTCAGATGATTTTGTGCTCAGCGTGAGCGACCTTCGCCTGGGCACGTTGGAAGGCGCTGAGATCCTCCACGGTGTGGACTACACGCTGAAACGGGGCGAGATTGTCTGTCTAGTCGGCGAGTCCGGCTCGGGCAAAACTACTGCCGGTTTGGCTGCTATGGGTCATCTTCGCCCGGGACTGATGCTTTTCGACGGCACCGTGACCCTCCATTCCGCAAACGGAACCGACTATGACGTCCTCAACCTCAGCGAAGCTGATCTGCGGGAACTTCGCGGCAGCCGCATCGCGTATGTGCCGCAGGATCCGGCACTGAGTTTGAACCCGACGATGCGTATCGGTGAACAGATCCGTGAAGTGCTCGACGTGCACTCCTTCGATGGCGATGCTGGTGCTCGTGTCCGCGAAGTCATGCGCGACGTGGATTTGCCGGACACCGACGAATACTTGGCCCGTTGGCCGCACCAGCTCTCTGGTGGCCAACAGCAGCGCGTCGGTATCGCAATGGCGTTCGCCATGTACCCGGACGTGCTGATTCTCGACGAGCCTACGACCGGCCTCGACGTATCCACCCAAGCCCACGTGCTGGACACCGTGCGCGAGATGACGCACAAGAACGACATCGCTTCGTTGTACATCACGCACGATCTTGCAGTGGTGGCTGAGTTGGCGGACCGTGTCGTGGTTATGCTGCGCGGTGACATCGTCGAAGAAGGCCCTGCGCAGGCGGTGCTGTACAACCCACAGCACCCGTATACTCAAAAGCTTCTCGCCGCGATTCCAGATTTGCCGGGTCGAAAGAACATCACCGGCCACGGCATCGCCTCTGCCGTCCAGGTTGAGGAGCGCGATAGCGCTGCCCCGCTGCTGCAGGTGAACAATCTGGAGATGGCCTACGGCGACAACAAGGTCCTCCACGGCATTGATCTCACGCTCGAGGAGGGTGAGTCGATTCTTCTGCTCGGCGAGTCTGGCTCCGGCAAGACAACGTTGGCTCGATCAATCGCGGGTCTCAACCCTGGCTACACCGGAGAGGTGCGCCTGCGGGGCGAACTGCTTGAGCACGGCAGCCGCGAGCGCACCGTGGATCAGCGTCAGTACGTTCAGTACATCTTCCAGTCGCCGTTTTCCTCGTTGAACCCGCGGCGCACGATCGGTGAGTCGCTGAGCGTGCCACTTGTCATGTCGGGCAAGTTGTCGCGGAAGGAGCACCGCAGGGTCGTCGAGGACGTCTTGGAAGCTGTCCAGCTCGACCGGAGTTTCTACGACCGTCGCCCGGGTGATCTGTCCGGTGGTGAGCGCCAACGCGCTGCGATTGGGCGTGCGCTCGTGAATGCTCCTGACGTGTTGGTGTGCGACGAGATCACGTCGGCTCTCGATGTGTCGGTCCAGGCATCGATCCTCGAGCTTCTTGCAGACCTTCGCGCAGAGCGCGGTCTATCGATGCTGTTTGTCACCCACAACATTGCGCTGGCACGTCACACCGCCACGCGTATTGCGGTGCTGAACAAGGGCGTTATCGTGGACGAAGGGCCAGTCGATGATGTTCTTGAGCGGCCAACGCACGAGTACACCAAGTCCTTGTTAGCAAATATCCCGGAACTTTAACTCTCTTTGAAGAAAGGCTTTTAAGTGCCTATTACTCCGCACCCGTTGACGCGCGATCTGAAAGCTTTGCCAGTTCCGGATCTTTCGTCCACGCTCGAGGCTTACATTCATGCGCTTGAGGCGGTTCTCGACGAGACCGAGCTTGCAGAAGCGAAGGCGATCGTCGCTGACTTCGCGCAGTCGCAAGCCCCGCGTCTCGACGAGGCACTGCGGCAGCGCGCAGCAACCCGTGAGGCCGAAGGCACGAACTGGCTTTCCGACGAGTGGTATTCGAGCTACCTGGCAACCCGTGGGCCACTGACACTGACGACGAACGTGGGTTTCCAGCTGGCGCTGCCATCTGAGGAGACTGGCTTGGACCGTGTGGTTGACGGCATCCGGCGAGCGCTGGTTGTTCACTTCCAAGCTGCGGGAGATGACTTGCCGGACTACGTGGACGCGCGCGGCAACCGCATTACCCAAGACCAGTGGTTTGTCTTTGGCGGAGGGCTGCGCCACCCGAGTGCCGGTGTGGATGAGATCATCGTCGCCACCGCAGGCACTGCCAACCGCGAGATCGGCGTGTTTGTCGATGGGCACCTTTACGCAGTACCCGTGACCGACGAGGCTGGCGAGCCGATTGCAGCTCCGAACCTGCGAAACGCGCTTGAGACGGTTCTGGACGCCCCGCGCAAGCAGAGCGTGGACTTCAACGCGGCATCGCTGCTCGGCTCCGAAACGCTTGCAGAAGTACTGCCGGACATGTTGGCACAGGGCGACAACGGCGATGTGTACAAACGTCTGCAGGAGTTCCTCTTCACCGTCGACCTGATCGACTACGGAGTAACCACACACGCTTCCGACGAGGAGCGGATCAACGAACTGACCTTCCTCCCCCGTGGTGCATGGACGTACAAGCCGCTGAGCTACCAGTTCAGCCTGACAGATCCCTGGAGTGCAGTGCACGTTGAGCACTCGTGCCAGGACGGCGGAACCCTCGTTACCGCGATCACGCGCATGCAAGAAGCGGAGATCGGTGTCGGCGCAGATTTCGTCGCAAAGCCGCAGGAACTGCGCTGGGATCTCGATAACGCGCTCACCACGCGCATCGAGAAGAGCGTTGCCGAGGTTGCGGGCGCGGCGGAGAAATTGCGTACCCGCATCGTGCACGTGCCGTTTAACCAGCCTGCGGACCTGCCGTTGAAGTTCAGCCGCGATGCTTCAGCGCAGTTAATGATGACTATCGCGCAGCAACTGACCTACGGCCGAGTACGCGCGGCATATGAGGCCGTTGACATGCGTGAGTTCCGTGCCGGACGCACGGAGTGCTTGCGCGCCGCCACACCCGAGGCTGCTGCTTTTGCGCGAGCGCTTGTGGAGGGTACGGCTGAACAGGCTGGCCTCGAGGACGCCATCAACGCGCATCGGGCATGGGTGAAGCGGTGCAAGTCTGGCAACGGCTTCGACCGACATATCCAGATGATGGCGACTATCGACGACACTCACGCATTCTTCAACGACACGCGTGTAACCGCTGCTCGTCGCGATTTCTTATCCACGACCTCGATCGGCGGCGCTGCTCAGATCGTTCGCTACTGCTTCGCACCGGCGTTGCCAGAAGGGTTCGGCATCGCGTATACCCCGCTGCACGACGATACGGAGTATTGCGTCTCCTGGAACGCAGCGACTGCCGAACAGCCGGAAGAGTTCCTGGCCAACCTGACAAAGGCCGGCGAGTTGCTCTGGCAGTTCTGCGCTACGTTGAGCACAAACGCTGAGTAGGGACAGTCAGACGGCGTACTTTCGCACTTCGGCAAGCCACTGGTCAAGTTCGCCTGCGTCCTCCCACATGGAGTAGAGCTCCGAGCCACCTGGTCGAAGAATCGAACGGGCGCGCCGTCTGATCCACTGCCGATCGTCGAATGTGAACGGCGAATCGACGCCGGCACCACTATGTCGCTCGGGGAGATGTCCGTTAAGCATGGCAGCAAGCGCGATGACGGATGCAGCCTCATCAGTTCCCAGCGACCCAAGCCCACAATCGAAACGGAATTGGGCAATGTCGAATGTGCCGTTGACCACTGCGTCAACCGCTTCGATTGCGGGGTCGTTATCAAACGGCCCTGTATCCCAAGTTCCCATACCGCGTCACGCTAAAAGGCGTAGGTAAATCAATGATTGCCATAGAGTGAATTTCCGCGGTATTTCCAGTGAGAAACTCACGCGTCAATCATCCGTACGACCTTTTCTACCTGTGCTGCAAGTGCCTCGAGCGGCCCGTTGTTATCCACAACGATGTCGGCTGCCGCCCGTCGGGTGTCGTCGTCAACCTGCTGCGCGATGCGCGCCCGCGCGTCCGCTTCAGTGAGCCCCCGCTTGTCGACGAGCCTGCGTACCCGCTCGTCCACATCAACATCGACGACGACCGTCATGTCCATGTCGTGGTGTAGGCCGAGATCCACAAGCAACGGCATGTCGTAAATCACCGCGCGAGCGCCTGCCTTCTCTGCCTCATCGAATCGCCGGTTGGATTCAGCGCGGATGGCCGGGTGCGTTAAAGCGTTCAATTTCTCCGTTTGCTCCGTCGAAGAGAAAGCGCGTTTCGCCAGCTCTGCGCGGTTTAAGGCGCCGGTGTCGTCGATAAGGTCCTCGCCAAAAACCTCCGCGACCTGTGCGAGCACCGGTGAGCCTGGTTCCATGATCTCTCGTGCGATCTGGTCGGCGTCCACTACTGGGAAGCCTTCGTCTGCCAGCATTCGTGCGACTGTGGATTTGCCGCTGCCGATTCCGCCCGTGAGTCCAACTTTCTTCATGCATGTGAAGATAGCAAAGCGCCCCGCCCACCATGACGGTGATGCGGGGCGCTGACGCTGATTGCTTAAAGGCAATCCCTAAGCACGAACTCGTCGTGGCTTAGTTGCCAGCAAGCTTGTCGCGCAGAGCAGCGAGCTGCTCGTCGGAAGCCAGCGAGCCGATGTTCTCCTCAGCCTGGTCAGCTGCCGGAGCTGCAGCTGCAGACTCAGAGGAGTAATTGGCCTGATCGCCAGCCTGCTCTGCAGCCTCGGCTGCAGCGGCGCGGTGACGCTCGATCTGGGCAGCGTGTGCCTGGTGGCGACGCTCTGCCTCGGCGTAACGAGCCTCCCACTGCTGGCGAGCCTCGTCGTAGCCTTCCATCCACTCGTTGGTCTCCGGGTCGAAGCCCTCCGGGAAGATGTAGTTGCCCTGCTCGTCGTAGGAGTCGGCCATGCCGTAGCGGGACGGATCGAACTCTTCGACGAAGTCCTCGTCAGCCTGCTTGAGCGACAGGGAGATACGACGACGGTCCAGGTCGATGTCGATGACCTTGACCATGACCTCTTCGTTGACGTTGACAACCTGGTCCGGAACCTCGACGTGGCGCTGAGCCAGCTCGGAGATGTGGACGAGGCCCTCGATGCCCTCTTCGACGCGGACAAACGCACCGAACGGAACCAGCTTGGTGACCTTGCCCGGGACGATCTGGCCCACAGCGTGGGTGCGGGCGAAGACGCGCCACGGATCCTCCTGTGTCGCCTTCAGCGACAGGGAGACGCGCTCGCGGTCGAGATCGACGTCGAGCACCTCGACAGTGACCTCGTCGCCAACAGCGACAACCTCAGACGGGTGGTCGATGTGCTTCCAGGACAGCTCGGAGACGTGGACGAGGCCGTCAACGCCGCCGAGGTCAACGAATGCACCGAAGTTGACGATGGAGGACACGACGCCCTTGCGGACCTGGCCCTTCTGCAGCTGGTGCAGGAAGTCGGAGCGGACCGCAGACTGGGTCTCCTCCAGGTAAGCGCGACGGGACAGGACCACGTTGTTGCGGTGCTTGTCCAGCTCGATGATCTTTGCCTCGAGCTCCTGGCCGATGTACGGATCCAGGTCGCGAACACGACGCATTTCGACCAGCGATGCCGGCAGGAAGCCGCGCAGGCCGATATCGAGGATGAGGCCGCCCTTGACGACCTCGATGACGGTACCGGTAACCGGCTGGTCGTTGGCCTGCAGCTCCTCGATGGTGCCCCAAGCACGCTCGTACTGAGCACGCTTCTTGGACAGCATCAGGCGGCCTTCCTTGTCCTCCTTGGTCAGGACAAGCGCGTCGATCTCATCGCCGACCTCGACCACGTCCTCCGGGTCAACGTCGTGCTTGATGGAGAGCTCGCGGGTGAGGATGATGCCCTCGGTCTTGTAGCCGATGTCGAGCAGGACCTCGTCGTGGTCAACCTTGACCACGGTGCCGGTGACGATGTCACCGTCGTTGAAGTACTTGATGGTCTCGTCGACTGCGGCGAGGAATTCCTCAGGGCCACCGATGTCGTTGATGGCAACCTGGGGTGCGTTGGTAGTGCGCATAAGTAGTATGTGCTCCGAAAAAATAGGAGATCGTGATTGGACAGAAGCGTCTCTCTCAGCAGCGTAAGCGCCGAAACGCTCGCGAGTGCTGATCTCGCAGCGGGCTGGTCGCCACACCCTCCTATTACGATGGACGCCAAGCTCGCGCGTAGACACGCCCGCACGAGTGTAGACACTTTCCGCAGCTAGAGCAAATGATCTGGACCCCGGGCACTGCAACGCAGTTTATAAGCAAGGGACTACCATGACGTAAGTCCATAACTCTACAACTCAGAAAGTGTGTTCACCCTATGTGGAAACGCAGCCTTGCCGTCGCAGCATCGTTCGTCGGCATCGTCGTCGGAGCGGGTTTTGCCTCCGGCATGGAAGCACTCCAATACTTCGTCGCCTACGGCACCCAGGGCTTTTGGGGTGTAATCGTTGCTGGCGTGACCATGCTGCTAGCCGCCACCGCGTTTGTCACATTCGGGTCGTATTTCCTCGCCGACGAACACAATGAAGTCTTCTACAAGGTGGCATCGAAGCCTGCCGCGTTCCTCATGGACTGGTCTGCGGTTATCTGCATGTTCTCCGTTGGCTTCGTCATGTTTGCTGGCGCAGGCTCGAACCTGAACCAAGCATTCGACTGGCAGATTTGGGTGGGCGCGGTACTCATGCTTGCACTGATGCTTATCGTCGGCCGATTCGACGTTGACCGCGTCGCCTCTGTCATCGCTTGGGCAACTCCCCTGCTGGTGATCTTTGTGCTCATCGGCGCGATCTATTCGTTCACCCAGATCAGCGTCGACTGGTCTGAGGTGGATAACTTTGCGCGCAACGAAGTAAACCGCGCTGACGGCACCCCGTACTGGTTCTTGGGTGCACTCAACCACACGGGACTAAACGCCCTATGCGGTGTCTCGATGGCGATCGTGATGGCCGGTGATGAGTTTGACACTAAGAGCACGCGGATTGGCGGAGTCCTTGGTGGACTCATTTACGTGGCACTTCTTGCCCTTCTTGTAGCCGCGCTGCTCATGCAGGTCGAGGCAGTAAACGGCCACGACATGCCACTTTTGACCGTGCTGGATAACGTCCACCCAGTCCTGGGCTTCATCATGACCTGGGTGATCTTCCTCATGGTGTTCAACACCTGTTTGGGCATGTTCTACGCGCTGGCAAAGCGACTCACCAGAAAGAACCCAGAGCGCTTCTACCCGGTCTATGCCATCGCCTGCATTGTCGGTTTTGGCCTTTCCTTCGCCGGCTTCCAGCCGCTCGTTTCCAACCTGTACCCGATCCTGGGCTACCTCGGCCTGTTCGTGATGACAGTGATGACCGTCGTCTACTTCCGCCACCGCACCCGCCTGAAAGAAGAAGGCGAGCGCCGCGCTCAAGCTGTTGAGGCCGCGCTTGACGACGACACCTCGGACGAGATTGAAGATCTCGCTGAAGACTCCAATCTCGAGGAGGATGAATTTAAAGAAGCAGTTGAAGACGCAGTCGAGGATGCCTCCGACGAGAAAACCGTCAGTGACGTGTAGGCCAATCAGGCCTCGCTAACACCCCAGCGGGGGTAGGTGTCGGGGGTAGGATTTTGGCACTTACCCCCACGTAACTAAAGGATCCAAAAAGCCGTTCACCTGTCCACATAAGCTGCGACTTATTAGACATTCCGTCACATGCTTAACAGTTACTGTGTATTGCTTGTGCGCCCGCTCAGTAGCAATTAAGGTTTTACCTGGTTCTTGAGGAATAGCCCCAGAACAGAGTGAAATCTAAGCACTGCCTGAGGCTCGGTACCTAATCGAGAACCCCGCCGCTAGGTGGTAACAAAATAGAAAGAGGAAATGGCCTGGGGGGTTGGGCCACGTCGGGGGATACGGTAACTGGGGACGCCGTACTCGAGGCGGGCATCAGATGAAGTTTGCGTGCTTCACGTGATGCCCGCCTCGTGCTTTCCCGAAACGTACTCGCGGCTAGTGCGCCGCCTCTTCCCAGTTTGCGCCAGTACCTGCAGACACCTCTAGCGGGACGAGGAGTTCGATTGCCTTGTCCATTTCGCGCTCCACGATCGCTTGGACGGCGTCTAGCTCGCCCGGGGCAACCTCGAGCACCAACTCATCGTGCACCTGCAGGAGGACACGTGATGCGTAGTCGCGCAAGGCGTCGTCGACACGAAGCATCGCAACCTTGATGATGTCCGCAGCAGTGCCCTGGATCGGGGCGTTCAGCGCCGCACGCTCGGCGTTCTCCCGCGCGATTCGGTTGTCACTTGTGAGTTCCGGCAAGTAGCGGCGGCGACCGAACACCGTCGAGGTGTAGCCGTCGCGACGCGCCTGCTCGACAACCTCATCAAGGTAGCGCTTTACCCCGCCGAATCGTTCGAAGTAGTTCTCCATAATGCCCTTCGCCTCACCGGCAGAGATCGACAACTGTTGCGACAGGCCGTAGGCAGACAAGCCGTAGACGAGGCCGTAGGACATTGCCTTGACCCGGCGACGTAGCTCTGGCGTGACCTGATCGACCGGAACATCAAACACGCGGGAGCCAACGAAGTTGTGCAGGTCCTCCCCCGCCCGGTACGCCTCGATCAGGCCCTCGTCTTGGCTGAGGTGCGCCATCACACGCATCTCAATCTGCGAGTAGTCGGCGGTAAGCAGGCATTCGTAGCCCTCGCCAACTACAAATGCAGAGCGGATCTTGCGCCCGGCCTCAGTACGCACCGGAATGTTCTGCAGGTTCGGCTCCGCCGAGCTGAGACGCCCCGTCGAGGCCACAGTCTGATTAAACGTGGTGTGGATCCGGCCATCCGGCTGCACCGTCTTAATCAAGCCTTCCACCGTGGACTTCATCTTCTGGTGCTCACGGTGCGCGAGCAGATAATCAAGGAACGGGTGCGGATTCTTCTCTGCGAGTGCTTCGATCTCAGCCGCAGCAGTCGAGTAACCCGTTTTCGTCTTCTTCGTCTTCGGCAGCGCAAGCTTGTCAAAGAGCACGACAGAGAGCTGCTTCGGGCTAGATAGGTTCAGGTCCGGCTCGTCGACCAGCTGGCGCGCCTGCTCTTCCACCTGCTCAACCTTGTGTGTCAAGTCCTTGCGCAGCCCCTCCAGAACGTCCAGATCAACGGCGATGCCAATGTGCTCCATTTCCGCGAGCACCGTGACCAGTGGCAGTTCGAGGTCCGCGTACAACTCGTAGGAGTTGATCTCGCGCAGGTCCTTGGACAACTCTGCGGCAAGCTCCAGAATCGCCGCAGCCGCATCCACGTCGCCCGAATCATCCAGCAAGCTCAGCTGATCAGAGCTGGTGCTGAGCTGGCGCTGCAGGTGACGCTGGTACACATCCTCGAGCGCATACGTGCGCTGGCCCGGGCGCAAAAGATAGGCAGCGATCGCAGTATCGTGTGCGATACCGCGCAACTCGATGCCGCGGCCACGCAGCATGTGATAGGCAGCCTTGGCTTCGTGCAGGAACTTCGGGTCATCCGACTCGAGCCAGGTCTTCAGCGCCTTGTCCTCATCAGCCGACAGATCGGCGGCAAGTTTCGCAATGCCGTGGCGCTGCTTATCGACGATAGCCAGCGCCGTCAGATCACCAGATCCAGGCGTCGCCGTACCGGAAAGGTACAGGGCAAGGCCTTGACCTTCATGGGACCTCAGCCAGGTGTCCAGCGACTCGTTATCAACCGTCACGTCAGCCAGCTCCACCGTCTCAGGTTCGGGTGCGCTGCCATCGGTCGGTACCGCGGCGAGCACGCGCTCACGGAGGTTGACACCGAACTCGAGGTCGTCGAAACGCGCCGCAACCTCGGCGACGTCCGCGGGTTTCAGCTCAAGATCACCAGGTGCAACGGGCAGTTCCACATCCGTGACCATCGCGGTGAGTTCGCGGTTCAACCGCACCTGATCAATGCGCTCGCGGAAGTTGTTGGCTGCCTGCCCCTTCAACTCGTCCGCATGCTCAATGAGCCCTTCGAGCGTGGCGTACTGCGTGATCCACTTGGTGGCGGTCTTCTCCCCCACCTTCGGCACATTCGGCAAGTTATCCGACGGGTCGCCGCGCAGGGCGGCAAAGTCCGGGTACTGCTCAGGTGTTAGGCCGTACTTCTTTTCCACCTCAGCTGGGTTAAAACGCGTCATCGTGGACACGCCGCGCATTGGGTACAGGAGAGTCGTGGTGTCGTCGACAAGCTGGATGTAGTCGCGATCACCACTGACCAGAACAATCTCGTAGTCACCATCTGCACGAGCCTGGGTCACAAGCGTGGCGACGATATCGTCCGCCTCAAAGTTCTCCTTGCTCAACGTCACAATGCCGAGATCCCCCAGCATGTCCTCAATCAGCGGTACCTGGCCTTTAAACTCGGGTGGGGTCGCGTCGCGCTGCGCCTTGTACTCCGGGAAACGCTCCGTACGGAACGTCTTTCGGCCCACGTCGAACGCGACGGCAGCGTGCGTCGGCTTTTCGTCGGAAAGAATATTGGCAAACATGGACAAGAATCCGTACACCGCATTCGTGTGCTGCCCACCCGACGTGGAGAAATTCTCCGCAGGCAACGCATAGAACGCGCGGAAGGCCATCGAGTGGCCGTCGATCAACAGCAAACGCTTGGATTTTTCCGATGTTGTAGTCACGGTCAGCCAGTCTAGCGGGCGCCACGACACGACCTTCCACACCTAATCAACCTGCGATTTCACACATCGGGGTGAACTGCGATACACTTTCGCGCGTCGCCCCAGTAGCCCAATTGGCAGAGGCAACGGATTCAAAACCCGTCCAGTGTGAGTTCGAGTCTCACCTGGGGCACCACCTCGGGAGAGGGTTTTCGGAAAGTTTTCCGGAACCCCCTCCCCTTTCGTTTTCAGCAAGAAGTGACACGGCTTGCTGGTAAACATCGCTTTCCTAAACCTCAAAACCCGGAAATTCACCACCAGGCCGAGTCGGAAGCAAGCAACAATAATCTGGTAATCGGTTACGAGGAATGACGCTCCCGCCTGACTAGCGGTCCAAAAACATGTTCCCCTCGAGCTGAATTTTCTTCGGTGTCTGTCGCTGCCCCGGCTACCATAAAGTGCGAATTATTTGGACGCCCCGACAGACGAAACGAGGCAGCGAAACGGTGGCTGGCGCGAAGCAACTACTTGAATTGACCTGGTTCAACAAGGACAAGGCTCTCATTCCCAGCGAAGAGGGTAGGTACGCGTACGAATGGGTTGACCCGAAAGACCCGCGGTACTGCGAGACTCGGGCACTCGTCGTTGACGAGGTGGTCACCGGCAAGCAGGCGCCGAAGGACGAGGACACGCAATACTCGGAGCGGGCCGACTTGGGCCCGACGGAGGACAATTTGCTGATCCTCGGTGAGTCAGGTGACGTGCTGGAAGCTCTCACTCGCGTGCCGGAGTTGCGCGAGAAGTACCTCGGCAAGGTCAAGTGCATCTACATTGATCCGCCGTTTAACACCGCACAAACCTTTGCTAACTACGAGGACAACCTTGAACACTCTGTCTGGCTCACCATGATGCGTGACCGCCTCGTTCACTTACGCAAGCTTCTTAGCGACGACGGGTCCATTTGGGTCCACCTTGATGACGTGGAAAACCACCGCATGCGCGTACTCATGGACGAAGTGTTTGGGAGTGGGAACTTCGTGGCGGAGGTGGTGTGGCAGAAGGCTTATTCGCCGAGAAATGACGCTTCCGGGTTTTCGGTGGACCAAGATGTCATCATCGTCTACTCTAAGGCTCCCGGCTGGCAGTCCAACAAACTCCCTCGTCTCGCTTCTCGGGACGCTCTCTACACGAGCCCAGACGGTGATAGCCGTGTGTGGATCTCTGATAACCCGGCAGCACCACACTCGGTCGATAAGAATGGTCGGCAAGTTTCCGCAGTATACGGAGTGCAGAACCCGGTTACGGGCGAGATGATCTACCCAGCGAAGAATCGGCAGTGGGGAAAGAAGCGCGCAGACTTCCATGAATGGTTGAACAAAACAACTCTATATCGAGACGAGACGAACCCCGACCTTGACAAGCGGAGCCGAGCTACAGGGATTTCAGTCAACCAACTCCGGTCAGACGTTCCCGACCTTGTCGTTGACGGCCCTCTCCTTAGAGTTCCCGATGGTGAAAGCCTCTATGGCTCGTCGCCGCTGCCGCGTCTCTACTTCACCGATGGGGGACGAGGCGGTCTCAAGTTAAAGCGTTACCTAGATGAGATTTCGCAGACTCGAGCTCCGCAAACACTTTGGTTGCACGAGGAAGTAGGACACAATCGGACTTCCAAGGCCGAGATGAACGCGCTTTTCCCCGAGACTGCTGCCTTCGCCACGCCTAAGCCAGAGCGCCTGCTCGAACGCATCATCCACATCGCCACGAACCCCGGAGACGTCGTCTTCGATGTGTTCGCCGGTTCGGGAACGACCGCGGCGGTAGCCCAGAAGATGGGACGTCGCTGGGTGACGTGCGAGCTCGTGGAGGACACGTTCACCCGCTTCACTCGGCCACGCCTGGAGAAGGTCGTAAACGGTGAGGACCAGGGCGGAATCAGTATCCAGAAGCCGGAGCGCGTCGATGCGACCGACGAGGGACTTCCCGAAGGTCTATCCCCGGAGGATGCCCAGAAGTTCAATAGCGCGCTGAACAAGGTGCTCGCAGCGAACCCCGAATGGAAGACCGAAGCGGTAGTCAAAGCGCTCAAGACTGCAACGAAGACCAAGAACCAGAATGGCGTCGTCAACTGGCGCGGAGGCGGCGGTTTTACAGTCGCCCACCTTGCACCGCAGTGTTTCGACTACGTCCCCGAATTGGGTCTCGTCACGCTCACCGAAGCAGCAACCGGTGCGACGCTCGTCAATTCTGTCGCAGCGAACCTCAACTTCTCGCTCACCCCGGATAACCGCCATTTCGACGGCAAGCGCGGCTCGATGTTCCTCAAAGTGGTCGAAGGCCGGCTCGACAAAGACAAGGTCGAAGAGCTTCTCACACATCTCGACAACGGCGAAGGCGTAACGCTCGCCGCGACGGAGCTCGAACCGGGAATCAGGCAGTTCGCAAGGACAACGGATAAGCCGTGCCAGATTGTCCACATCCCGAACGACATCTTTACCTACTCGGCTACGCAGGAGGGCAAGTAGACATGGCACTTCCAATCGCACTTGACCAAGGACTCATCGACAGTATCGCGACGGAGTTCCAACTGCGAGATCCCAACAAGCGTGCGTTGCGCGAGCTCATTTACCACCTCACGGGCGACTTTGACCCGTTAGAGCCCATGGTCATGCACATGGCCACAGGTGCGGGCAAGACCTACCTCATGGCGGCGCTCATTGAGTATCTGTCGCGCTTCGGGGTGAGAAACGTCATGGTAGTCGTCCCTCCTTCCACTGTGTTGGAGAACAAAACCGTCCAGAACTTCACGCAAGGCTCGCGCCGCTACGTTGACGGCTTCTCTTCTGCTCCCCAAGTGGTTTCGCCTGGCAACTACGGCGCGTGGCGTGCCGGCCAGTCGGAGCTTTTCCGCAATGCCGCAGACGGTCCGATGGTCTACGTCTTCAACGTGTCGCAACTTATCGAGCCGAAAATCGCAAACGCAGGCGCAGACACCAAAGACGGTATGCGCCGCAAGATTCGAGACCACCAGGAGGAGTCCGGGTCGCTCTACGACTACCTGGTCAACCTCGATGACCTCGTGGTTATCGCGGACGAGTCCCACCTGTTTGGCACGTCAGCCAAGGCGTTTAACAAGGCATTAAAGGACTTGCGTCCCGCCGCCACGGTTGGACTGACCGCTTCGGCATCCGATACGGACCACGTCATCTTCCACTACCCGCTCTATAGCGCCATCGAAGACGGCTATGTGAAGTCGCCGATGCTCGTCTACCGCGAGAACGGCTACCCCAAGGACTCTCCCGAGGAAAGACAACTGCTCGACGCGGTCTCGCTGTTGCGAAACAAAGAGGCGGCCTACGAGGCGTACGGCAAAGCGAACTTCCCTGGAGAAACAGGTGAAGCAAAGAGAACGAAACCGCTTCTGTTCGTTGTTTGCGAAAACGTCGCGCATGCCGGAGACGTCACCAAGATCCTCCAGGGCCCGGGCTATTTCGGCGCCCCAGAAGCGGTGCTCCAATTCGACAACAAGCACAACGACGCGGTCACGCTGCGCCGCTTGGACGAACTCGACAGCCCAGGCTCGACGGTGCGTGCCATTGTTTCAGTTGATCGTCTCAAAGAGGGCTGGGACACCAAACGAGTCGCGGTCATGTGTGCGCTGCGTGCCATGTCGTCGGACATTCTCACCCAGCAAACGATGGGCCGTGGCCTGCGCCTGCCTTTTGGTGCCCGCACTGGTGTGGCTGAGCTGGACCAGTTGGACATCTTGAGCCACAAGTCGTTCAAGTCCCTCCTCAAAGACGAGGACGTGCTCCGCTCCTTCGGCCTCGGAGATGCCGCCCAGGGTGCTATCTCAGGCATGGACGTGGAAGAAAGCTTCCGCCAAGATGAAGGGCAGGTGCAGTCAAACCCGGACGACCCATCGACTGAGACCCAAAGGGGGTCGTTGTCCGGTTCGACCGCATGGCCGACAACCTCTTCAGGCGAAGCAACGGACGGCCCGAGTGACATTGGCACCACGGCCGGCGAAACTACCCAGGTGACTGGTGGCAACACCGGAGGTGTCTCATTCCGACGAGTCGGTGACAACGAGACCATGCAGCGTGCCGACTACATCCCGGCAACGGAAATCAGGGTCAACGAGCAATTCGCAGGGAAGACCTTCCTGTTTCCATCCACAGTTATGGCGAAATCAACCACGCCGTTCTTGCTCAGCCACATTGACGACGAGGACATTATCCGGGCAGCGCGCCGCGTCGCCGACTCCAAGGAAGCACTCACCCGCGAAGAAATCGTGGTGCGGAAATCGAAACTCGACACGAATCGGACCCGCGATGCGGAAGTCGAATCGGCGCCCGTGGCGGAAGACGCTGTCACCAACGAACTCACCCAGCGCGTATTTGGCCTCGGGCTTGTCACCCAGGACACGAAGAACACGGTCACGTTTGCGCAATACGTCCTTCCGACCTTCATGGCAAACGCCGGTATCGACCACTGGACCGAGAAGGCGAAGCAGTCCGCTGTAGACGAGCTCGTTGCACTTGTAAACGAAAAATCGCGGCAGCACGCAAGTAGCCTGCAAACCGAAACGACCATCGTTCCGGTCGAACTGCCGATTGACGAGGTCGTGACCTTGCCGTTTGGCAAAGAAGTGCTTCAGCAGCTCTCTAAAGACCAACAGGCGAAGTTCAAGCCCCGCGAGTTCTACGACGGCTGGAACCGCGGACTGTTCCCAGCGGCGAGTTTCGACTCGTGGGGCGGCGAGTACCTCCTCGCGCTGCTGCTGAACTACACCTCGGACATCGTGTGGTGGAAGCGCCTCTACACCACTGACGGCGCGTCGATTATGTACACCACCCGCGACACCTACTACCCCGACTTCGTCGCCCAGGACTCCGACGGCACGATGTGGATTATCGAAGGAAAGTCCGACAAGGGACGAGACGATGAAACGGTACAAGCGAAGCGAGCCGCGGCCCGTGTGCTCGTCCGGGAACTTCTCGGCGAAGAGGACTTCGTCGGCCAGAAGTGGGGCTACGTCATTGCCTACGAGTCAGACATTCGAGCATCCGAGTCGTGGGAAGACCTGAAGCGGAAGTCGAACCCAGCGAGATAAGAAACCTAGTTACAGGATCAAAAACACGGAAAGGATATACAAATGCAGCCAGTGCGTCGATCCAGCGGTGAAGTTTGTGCTTGGATTTCGGAAGATACCCTCCGCGACTTGAGGGGGAACGTCATTGCATTTTTCAACCAGGAACACGTCTTTTCAGTCAACGGACGAACCCTCGGACGTTTTCAGCGAGGATACTTCTGGGACATGCAAGGACGGGCAGTGGGTTGGATTGAAGGTGCGCACGACGGGCCAATGAAACCAGCTCCCGCCACAGCGCCATTCGAACCATTTCTCGCCTTCAAACCTTTTAGACCGTTCGAGCCGTTCAAGCCCTATTGGCCCTACCAATCGCTGTCATGGTCACCGATTCGGTGGGAGGATTTCGTACGGGGTGGAGCTTGAACCTCCTTCCGAGAGACACGAAGAACATTCGCTGGTAAATGGGTCACTTCGAATGCTTGTCTCAGTAAGTTGCCGCCTCGATTCATCACGGCCCGACCAGGCCGGGTTTCGTGGCGGCACCGCTTACGCGGTTTAGAAAGTCAACCTTCGTCCCCCGCCCTCGTGTCGACCCGTCATGCACACTAGTCGCATGACCACACCTCACGAACACGACGAAATCCCCAACGAGCCGGAGAACGGCCCCGACTTCCCCTCCGGCGACTCCGGCACCAAGTACACCAGAGCGTCCGCAGCTGACATCCGCAACCGTCCACTCGCCGACTTCGAAAGCGAGAACCTCGACGACATCTGGCGCAACAACGACCCGGAAGGCTACGCAGCACTGCAACAAGCCGTCCAACCCATCGTCGAAAAGGCTTGGGCGGAGACCCTACGCAAACTCGACCCGGACTTCGTCACGAGAATTGCCGGGAAGCAGTTCATCCTGCCGCCGAGCGTCTGGGAAACTTGGACGAAAGCGAATCCCGAGTTCTTCTCACCGGCCCTGAGCGAGACCGTTGCACGCCAGTTCGCTTCCTTCGACACGTCCGTCACCCACGCGGCAGCCGAGAAGGCGAGACTCAACCTCTCCCCTGCTTTGGCGATGTGGCTCAATGCGGGAAACTTTGCCGACTACGGGCCATTCGTACCGCTTCCCGAATTACCCGACCTCAACGACACCGCGCAGCGACAATTCGACGCGCTCTTCGCCTCGCTTAACGAGCAACTAAAAGAACTCGCGTTCCCGCCACACTTCCTCGACTCGGTCAAGAATTTTTCCGAGCCGTATGCGAAGACCCTGCCCTTTGCGCGCCTAGACCCTCTGCCGTTCCTCAAGCGCTTCGACAACGACTTTCTAGTCCTCTACGCCTCGGTTGTCCTGTCCGCGTCCCGAGTCGAGAACCTTCTCGCGGACCTCGCCGACGTGCTGTTGCCCGACGAAGAACTCGCCGGCCTGTCAGCCGCGGCACACTCCTTCGGTGACGACCTGCTTCAAAGCATTGCGAATAACGACAAATGCGACACCTGCGCGGGCATAGCCGAAGAACTTGCAGAGCCTTTCGTCGCACGCAACACCTATGTCCACGCTAAATGGAAGAAAGTCGGCAAGGAGGTAGCCAGCAAGGAGGAGAAATCGCGCCGAGCGCTCGAACTAACACTGTTCCCAGACACCGTGGTCATACAGCGGAAACTCATGGGCAAGAAGAAGCTCAAAGCGCTGGCCGACAAATGGGAAAACGGCGAGAAGGATGCCTTTGACGCACTCTTCCATTCTGAGGTCGTCTCGTTAGGTCTCGTCGCAGCGCTCACCGAAACGTTCACCGAAGCAGGTGATGCCTTGGAACACGAACTCGAAGTCCATGAGCAGGCACTTGCTGACGAGGGCAACTAGAGCGTTTAAGTTAGGCCGGTCTTACTCGGTCCGCCTTGCGTTGCGCCTCGCGCTACGGGTGGTGTTTCGACACGGGGTTCCGAGGCGGAAGGCGTAGTGGGTGACGAGGCGGGATGCGTTTCGGTTTTCGCTGCATAGTGGCTACTTTCGAGCGCAGGCTAAAATCAATTTGGAACTAAACAGATCAAGTCGTGGAACTGAGTCAGGAACTAGGCCGCGTCAGTGGTGGTCAAGGAGTTTTCCGAAAGAGTTCGGAAAACTTCTACCGAGACCCCCACCAAACTCATTTTCAGCAAGAAGTAGCGCAATCTACTGGAAAAGCGGTTTCTCAAACGTCAATAGCCCGGAATTTGGCTAGTTAAAGCCGATTTCCGGGCGGTTTTTGCTATTCGAACACGATCTCTAGGCCACCGCCTCCCGGGTGGTCTACTGGTGGCATGTGGCCTACTCGCTTTACGCGGCAACTGGCGGGGCGTCCGGGAACTTGCCGGCCAACGCACGGTTGCCCCTCTTGCGGTCAAGCTCATTGTGGCCGCGCGGTGTTGGGTCCCATTGTTCCCAACTAAACCCGAATCGCACACCAGGTCGATACGCGTCGCTTCCTTCGGTCTAGGCACCTACGCTCTACCTAGCAACTACAGCACTACTTACAAGGAGCGCGCGATGACCGAACTCATCTCACCCGCCGCCGCCGTTCGCGACTGGAACGCCGAGCGCGCCAAGGCCGGTGTTGCCCGCGCCAAGGTCGTCACCGACGTGACCTACGACGAGGCCGGAATAGTTACCGTCACCATTGACCCGAGTTGCTACGACCGAGACACCTGGCAATGGCTCAAAGATGAGGCCGGCGGCACCCTCGGCGTGTTCTATGCCACGCCGTTTGGGTGGACAGACAACGAGTCGACTCAGCTTCGCGAAATGGTCACCGAATTGTGCGTCGTATCGGCAGACGGGGCCATCCTCGAAACGGTGGACACAGCCGCCTACCAGAGGAAGAAAAACCCGAATTTCCGGCCGGCAAACTTGACATCTAACCGCTCGTAGAACCGGGAGTCGCTTCCCAAGAACCGGCTCGCCCCGTCGTCCGATACGGTAGCCTCGATCCGAGTGTCGCGACGGGAAGGAATCAGCATCACTTGTCTCACCCAATAAGCTTTGAGGACCTTGTGGCTGGGAATGTGAAGGTCACCGAGAGAAGCTCCTTCCTCGAGCGGCTTGAACATCGCACTTATGCGACGAGAACGTTTCCTGCGAGGTGGGGACGAAACAAGGGCGATCCCTCCCGGTTCGTGCACAAAATTTTCTACGACGAGGCCGAGTCGGGTCTTACTGGATACGAGGATGAGGAGATATTCGTGCTACCAGATGACCCCGAACGAAATCGCAAGCAGGTCAGGCTCCACTTGGTCAAGGAGCGCGGATTAGTTCGCCAGATCTCCGTCCAGGAACTCAACCCAGACTCATCCAAGGACAACCTCAAAAACGTTCTTGTCCTTAACCGCGAACGCTCGGCGAGACTTATCGAGCTCGTTCGTAGCCTCGATTACGTACCGATTGATGGACAATCCACCTCACGAATCGATGATGCGACGCTGCAACAAATCATTAACGACGAGAGCGCCCTCCGGCGAATCTACGAGCAGGACCCCGAGACGATCCAGGCTCTAGTAGAGGCAAACACCACATCCGTCGAGATCAAGGAGCTTAAGCGCCGTCGCGAAGTGGTAGACACTATGCAGAATTGGCTCGACGACGCCGACGCATTCGCTAAGGCGGCCAAAGAGGCCGGCGGCGAGGAGACCGCCTGGCAGGTACTTCTGGAGGAAAATCCCTGGGTACTCGGTGTAGGCCTCGGCGGCAAGCTGTATACCACTTGGGACGGCGGCAAACTCGAGCAGACTGTCCGTGGAGCGAATCTTGAGGCGAACGGAAAGCGCGCTGATGCATTTTTGGTGTCGAACGGGTTGTTGCGTTCTGTGGCCTTAGCTGAGATCAAACACCCGAATACGCCACTTCTTCAAAACTGCGAATACCGAAAAGGTGTCTGGGGTGTGTCTTCATCGTTTTCTGGAGCAGTCGCACAGGTTCAAGAGACAGTACGAGCTGCGGTGGACAGCTTGAGCGAATGGCTGGACGAGCGGGACTCAGAGGGAGGCACTACGGGCCGCGGGGCGTACCTTATCGAGCCCCGCTCCTTTTTGATCATCGGTTCGTCCGAGAGCTTGTGCAGTTCCGAAGGGCACCGGATCGACTCGAAATTTCGTAGCTTCGAAAGTTTCCGGTCGAACCTAAAGTCTCCCGAAGTTCTCACCTTCGATGAGCTCGTGGAGCGCGCTCGCTGGAACGTGGATCTCGCCGAGGGTCTTGGGCAGATCGAAACCGAATAGTTGCCTACATTGGACGAATCGGGTCTTGCAATGATTGCCGCCCAGGTCTCCGTGGCGAAGAGGCAATTTCGCGTTCTGGCTATCCTGAATTTGGAACTAAACAACGACAGCGGTGGAACTAGCTCTGGAACCGGGCCGCGTTAATAGTGGTCAGAGAGTTTTCCGAAACCCCAGGGAGGGGATTTCGGAAAACTTTTACCGGAACCCCTTCACTTTCGTTTTCAGCAATAAGTGGCACAACCCGCTGAGGAAAAGAATTTTCCTAAACCTCAAAACCCGGAATTTCAGCACCAGCCCGAGCCAGAAGCAAGCAACGACACCTTGACGGCAGCACAGGAGATCGCGGTCGCCAATAGTTGTCCGGCCTCGCCCCGGATGAGGCGAACCAAGGGTGCTAGAGCGATTCAGCGGAGGTAATCGAATACCAGGTTACAGAGACATAAACGACATAAGCGAAGATAAGAACGAGCGGAACGAAGGCACCTATAGCAATACAGGCCGCAAGCAAGCCGACGGACTTAAGTCCACCTTTGGGCTCTGCAGATGACGCAACGAGCAGTACTGTCGGGATGGAGGCGACGAAAAGAAGAGCGATAAGCAGAAGAGCAGCGGCCCCGCTTAAATACCCCGCAAGAAGAGTCCCGATGCCCGCGCAAATCCACAAGAGCTTTTGCAGGCTCACAATTCGTACCTCCGGCTATTTGTTAGGCGTATTTGCACGAGTCTAGTTAACCCTTCTTTTCCTTCTTGCGGGCTTCTCTGCGTTCGCGGCGTCGAGCACGTTTGGCTTTGCGGATATCGACGACCCAACGAGGGACGAACGGCCACGGAAGCGGAATCCCGAACGCGCCCGTAAAACCAATGATTCCAATGCCCCAGGCAACTATGCATGGAACCATCAGTACTGTTTCGGCAGGCTCCGGAAGTCCCATATCTGCGATTAACCCTGTGAGACCAACAGCGCCCATGATTAGCGTGCCGTAGGGATAGATGAAGAGCGGACCATCGCTTACTCCGCCTTCTGAATCAGCCGAGTCGTACCACCGTTCCGTTCTGGGAGTCTTTCGCACGCTCCGAATGTAGTAGGTCCAGTAAAGAACCATGACCACCACAGACCCCATGCAGACGAGCAACGCCGTAGTATCTCCGCCCATAGAGCATGACCTCCTGTGGATGCGTGTTGCGGTCTGCAAAACGCTACCAATTTCCGGCTAATCAAGCTCGGCAGCAAATTGAGATCTGCCCATTCGGCCCGGTGACCGTACAAACGCAACGGCTACTTCTCGGTGAGCTCAAAATCCACTAGCTCGCCTTCGCACCCGTTAATCACCAGACTTACGGCCTGCGTGCCTGGGTAGTAGGTACGCGTGCTGATAACCCGAAACGCGTGCGTCTTGGCTACCACACGTGTTTCACCCGGCGCCAGCGCGAACTTCCCGAGGCGGAACACGCTCGGCTGTCGGATTCCGTTCTTTTTCAGGAAGTGCACACGGTAGTCTGCCAGCACATTCGCGGCGGTGTTCCCCGTGTTGGTGAGTGTTGCGGACAAGGTCGCCTTCTCCCCTATGGCCACGGCGTGAGGGAATTCAGGGCGGGTAACGGTGATTGCTGTAGGGGTCGAAAACCCGGCAAGCTCCAAGGCTTCACTGTTACCACGCTTGATCAGACCACGCAATCCCCGTTCCACCACCCAAGCCGCGTGTGGAGCCCCGCTGGCCGACCAACGCGAGGCGGTGGCAAGCGCCAACTCAGGGTGCGTGCGGCCGATGTCGTTGAGGTTGTTGGCAACGGATTTTCTCACGAACAGCGACGCATCGTCGTAAAGCCGATCCAAGACCGGAATGATCGGCGAGGGGTCCTCCACAAACGGCGTGTACACCTTCGCCCACGGCAGACGCGGGCGGATGCCCTCTGAAGCGAGGCGGCGCACGTTGTGGCTGTCTGATCCAGCCCACTGATGCACCCGCGACATGGTTAGCGCTGGGTAGCGATCCAAGAAAGGACGCACCGCAAATTCACCGGTGAACACCCTCGTCAGTGCCTCAATCGCGTCTAAAGAAACCTCCGGATCATCCACCCCATACAGTTCAATGAAGCGGCTCACCGGCCACAGGTGGAAGGCATGGTTGAAGTATCCCTCCCCTTCCGCAAGTTCGGGGCCAAGCTTTTCGACGACCCCGCCAACCATCTCGACGTAATCCCCCTCAAGTCGTTCCTGAAGCCCCTGTGCGAACACGGTCACACGGTCTAGGATTTCTAGACCTTCGACGCGTGGCGCGACCCACGCGGCGTATTCCTCGTCATCAATACCAAGCTGTGCGCCGAGTTTTTGCGCCGTTTCGGCGTTGAAATAGTCCTTCATTTTGGGGGCCATAGACGTGCATTATGCCCGGCCACGGTTACTCAGCAGGTGGCCAGAGCTATTTCTTCCTTTTGATTTGGTTGCTTTTCGTTTCCCAGGCTTGTCTGCGTTCGCGTCGTCGAGCGCGCTCGGCTTTGCGGATATCGACGACCCACCGCGGCACAAACGGCCACGGAAGTGGAATCCCGAACGCGCCCGTAAAACCAATGATTCCGATGCCCCCGGCAGCCATGCATGTAACAAGCAACACCGTTTCAACAGGCTCGGGAAGGTTCATAATTCCGAACAAAACGAAGGCACTGGCAGTACCAATAACCAGCGATCCGTAGGGATAGACGAAGAGCGCGCCATCGCTCTCTGAACCGTTTACATCGCCCTCGTCGTACCATTCCTCCGTTTTGGGCGCCCTTCGCACGCCCTGGATGTAGAAGGTCCAGCAGGCGATCATCAACAGGACTCCACCGATACAGACCAGCAGCACAGTAATATCAAGATCCCTGCTCATAGAGTATGACCTCCAAGGCTTGAGTGTCAGGTACCAAACAAGCTACCAGCGTCTGATCAAGCAAGCTCGGGAGCAATTTGAAGGTTCGCGGCTAGTTGATCAGGCCGTAGCTGCGCCAAATCTTGAGCATCTTAGGCCGGTTTTTGTAACGGATGGCTAGCTCTTCCATCTTTTCCAGCACTGCCTTACGCGCGACTGGATCGGCCGGGAAGCAGTTGATGATTTGCGTCGCCGATGCGGCAGCCTGCTTGTACGCCCTGTCGCCACTTGCCCGAGCAATGTGCTCAGGTTCCCTGAGCATGATTTCAAGTGCACGTTCCGGGTCGTGACTGGATAGCACTGAACGGGCGAATTCAAATGCAGAGTGAACGTCGGCCTCGTCGCCATCTACCACCGACAGGCCCAATTCCGGATCGTTGAATCTCATTGCCGCTTGCAGGAGCATCACGTCTCTGCCCGGGATGCCCTCTGGGATGAGGTCGATCACGTCTTCGGTCACTCCCGGTCCATGGATCACGCGGTCAAATGTCACTGTTCCCGGGTTTTCTTTGAACTTTTCAATGCGGTAGTCCAACAACGCTTTGTCTCCCAGGTAGGCGCGCAATCGGTTTTCAAAGAAATCGATTTCGTTCCACTGGATCGGTGTATCCCACTTCGAAAGGACTGCTTTGACCTCATCTTTCCTGCCCCGTGACTCATAGAACTCGATGAGGTCCTTCACGGAGTTACCGTCGAGCAGTATTGATTCGATCTGGTCGTCGTCGCCACGCAAGAATGCAACATCGAGGAAGAGCGCCTTGGCACCGTACTTCGGTGGATTCGCCTCAAAGGCTGCGGCGATTGATTCGACCGCATCAGCGCCGAGAAGTCCCGCGTAGGCCCTCAGATCAGGCTCAACAAACGGCGCTTCCAGTGTCTCCTTCACCAACCACTTGGCAAGTTTTTGTTGGTCCTCAACGCCGTCAGCGCATGCTCGCGCGTGCAGGTCGAAGCATCGATGCAGCTCGTCGCCGAGCATCCCGGAAGAATCATCCGCACGTCCCAAAACAGCATTCAACCTCGTGATCGCGCGCTCAATTTGGGGGCGTACTGCGACACCACGGTGCTCATCAACGTACGCCTCCACCACGTCAAGGGCATCGCTCCAGTGCCGTGCGAGTTCCATACTTTGCCAATAATCCCGAAATCCACTGCTCTTCCGCGATGCAGCGGTGATCGCCGATTTCACGTGTTCACGGACTTGTTTGTCATCGCCCGAACTCTTCAAGGCGTTAAACTCCAGCATCTCTTCGACCTCTGGAATCTGCCGCAAATGGTGAATGAGTCGCCGCAGTTCATCTGGGCTGGCAGAATCCAAGTAGGTGTCCACCGCGTCTGGAGCGGACTCGTTGGAGGTAGCAGAGGAATCGGTAACCGCGGAATCGTCGAACGAGAGCTCGTTCGGGATGAGCAGCGCAAGTGCGACTGCCACCGCGTGTTTACACCATTGCGTGCCCACCGGGCAGTCGCACGTAGTGCCAACCCGATCCCCTTGCACAAACAATGTCGTTCGGTATGTCCACGTCCCTTGGACTGCGGCCTGAACTTCAGATTCAGTATCGCTAAGGATGGTGACATCTGCGGAGGAGATTTTTTTCCCTCGGTTAAATGCTCCTGAACCTGCGGCGTCTTCGATGGTTTCTTCTGTCAGCCAGCCCAAAATGGTGGTAGTCATTTCGCCAGTTTAACGCAGGTAGAGAAGAGCAACATGGGCATTAGGCGATGGCTTGGTTAGACTACGGCGCATGCGCCAGACCTATATCGCCGGCTTTGTCGCCGGAGCACTCATGTTGACCACGCTGACGGTTCCCGCACATGCACAGGAAGGGGCAGCGCAAGAGGACGCTCCAGTCTCCCCGAGCAACGCGCTGAAGGACACCATCGATTCGTTTGCTGCGCTGTCTGACGCGACCAGCTCGGCAAAGAAGGACGCTGAGAGCAACAAGGACAGCACAGACGGCAAGGACTCCAAGGACAAGCCGAAGGGGCTCATCGAGGCTCTTGAGCCGAACCCGGAGAAGGATCCGATGTACATCGATCCGGAGAAAAACCCGCTGAAGAAGGTGTCTAGCTCCGAGATGTTTACCGAGTGGACCGACGACATGGAAGAAGGCGAAGGCAAGGAGGTCGTCCAAGCTTGGGCAAGGGGCTCTTCCATCCCGGATACTGCTAACCCGGTTGAGCTGTGGAAGATGGAAGCCCAGGGCTCCGCAAAGATGGGCAAAGGGCTTTTCACCGGCGATTTCGCCCTGAGCTCAGAAGGATCCAGCCAGCGTACTTCCGTGTGGATCCCGGTCGTCCTCGGCATGATGGTCATTGGCCAGATCATTGAGCTGGCTATGCGTGGTATTCGTATGGCAACACAGTAGCTTCTACTGCTCGGGCGGTGCGTTTTATCATCCCGCATTCGGCGCGTAATATACGGGACTACGCAAGTATTCATCGTATGCGGGAGACCAATGCATTACCCACCCCACGCAAAGCGGCGTCTTTTCGCCGCTGTGCTCGCCGCGGCCCTGCCGCTCGCGGGCTGCGTTACTAACACAGAGGGCGGCAACCCGGACGGCTGGGAGCCGATCGTTCCGGACGCCGTACCTGAGATTGCGGCGATGGTGCCGCCAGAAATTGCCGCAGACGGCGTGCTCAACGTCGGCGCGAACCCACCGTTCGCCCCGTTCGAGTTCAAAGACTCCACCGGGCAGGTCATCGGTGTGGAGATGGACATTGCCCGTGCACTCGCAGGTGTCATGGGGATGGACTTCGATGTTGCAGACATGGACTTCTCGATGATCCTGCCCGCTGTCTCCAGTGGCAGCCTCGACGCCGGTGCTTCAGGTTTTACCGATAACGAGGAACGCCGCCAGACCTTCGACTTCATCAATTTCCTCTACGCGGGTATTCAGTGGGCTGCCGCTCCTGGCGCCGACGTGGATCCGAATGATGCGTGCGGTTTGACGGTCTCGGTGCAGCGTACGACGGTTTCGGAGACCGACGACGTTCGTCCGAAGTCAGAAGCCTGCGAAGCAGCGGGCAAGGACCCGATTACTGTGCTTGCCTTCGACACAGCAGACAACGCAGCGCTTGCAACGCTTGTCGGGCGCGCCGATGCTTACAGCGCCGACTCCCCTGTTACCGCGTGGGCTGTGGAGCGCTCCGACGGCAAGATGGAAATGATCGGCGACATGTTTGACGGCGCACCGTACGGCATTGCTGTGCCGAAGGGTTCTGCGCTTGCGCCGGCGATGGCTGCCGCGATGCAGCACCTCATCGATACCGGCGATTACCAGCGCATCCTTGCGCAATGGAATATCTCGACAGGTCTGCTCGACCAGGCTTTGATTAACGAACAACCAGTGGGAGAACACTAAGCATGAGCACCCCCTATTCCCAGTACGTCGCCTCTCAGGGCGAACGCAAGCGTCCTGAGCGTATCGAGGCGAAACCGCTGCGCCACCCTGGACGGTGGACGCTCGCAGTGATTCTTGTACTGCTTGTGGTCGGGTTTGTCATCGGCGCGGCCCGAAACGAGGCTTACGGCTGGGACATCTACTTCCAGTACCTGCTGGATACCCGCATCGCTATGGCGGCCCTGCACACCATTGCAATCACGGTGCTGGCGATGCTGCTCGGCGTTGTCGGCGGTGTGCTGTTGGCCGTCATGCGCATGAGCCCGAACCCGGTGTTCAAGACGGTGGCGTGGGTGTTCCTGTGGATCTTCCGTGGTACCCCGGTCTACGTCCAGTTGATGTTCTGGGGCTTGATTGGCGCGATCTACGACTCGATCAACGTCGGCTTCGCCCAGATTCCGCTTGAGCCGTTTACCTCTTCAGCGTTTACCCTGGCCGTTGTTGGCCTCGGTTTGAATGAGGCCGCCTACATGGCAGAGATCGTCCGCTCTGGTGTCTCCGCTGTGCCGGAAGGCCAGGTTGAGGCCTCCAAGGCGTTGGGTATGAGCTGGGGTCAGACGATGACCCGAACCGTGTTGCCACAGGCAATGCGCATCATCATCCCGCCGACCGGCAACGAGTTCATCTCCTTGCTCAAGACCTCCTCGCTCGTCGTTGCTGTGCCGTACTCGCTTGAGCTTTACGGCCGCTCTATGGATATCGCCGCCGCCCTGTTCCAGCCAGTGCCGCTCCTGCTGGTGGCTGCGACCTGGTACCTGGTGATCACGTCGTTGCTCATGGTCGCCCAGCACTACCTGGAGCGCTACTTCGACCGCGGTGCTACCCGCCAGCTCACTGCTCGCCAGCTCGCCAGCCTGGCTGACGCCGAGGGCACCATTCCGAACAACGTTGAAATTGTCGAAGAACCGCAGAAGAAGGGACAGCGCTAATGACCGTCAAGGAAACTCCTATGATCCAGGCGGTAGATGTCTGGAAGTCCTTCGGTAGCCTCGACGTGCTCAAGGGCATCGACCTTGAGGTCGCCCCCGGTGAGGTGACGTGCCTGATCGGTCCGTCCGGCTCTGGTAAGTCCACGCTGCTGCGTTGTGTGAACCACTTGGAAAAGGTCAACGCGGGTCGCCTGTACGTCGACGGCGAGTTGATCGGCTACAAGGAGCGCGACGGCGCACTCTACGAGATGAGTGAGAAGGACGCCGCCAAGCAGCGTCGCGATATTGGCATGGTGTTCCAAAACTTCAACCTGTTTGGCCACCGCACGGTGCTGGACAACATCATCGAAGCCCCGGTGCACGTCAAGGGCCAGCCGGTTGCAGAGGCCACTGCGCGCGCGAAGGAGCTGCTTGCGATGGTCGGTCTTGAGTCGAAGGCTGACGCGTACCCGATCCAGCTCTCCGGTGGCCAGCAGCAGCGTGTGGCAATTGCCCGTGCGGTTGCAATGGATCCGAAGCTGATGCTTTTCGACGAGCCCACCTCCGCCCTCGACCCCGAACTCGTTGGCGAAGTGCTGCGTGTGATGCGCAAGCTCGCCGATGATGGCATGACCATGCTGGTGGTCACTCACGAACTGTCGTTTGCCCGCGAGGTCGCAGACAAGGTCGCGTTCATGGATGGTGGCCAGATCATCGAGTACGGCACACCGGAACAGGTGCTGGATAACCCGCAACACGAGCGTACGAAGTCGTTCGTCTCCACGCTGTTCTAGCCGGACACTCCCTTACACGAAACGGCCGCCCACATCCGGGCGGCCGTTTTTCATCCATACAACAAGCCTGCGAGGCCGCGGACTAGTGTGGTGGCGCCTCCGAAGAACGCAAGCCCGAGCGCGATGCGGTAGGCCTTCGCGGACGGTACGTGCGGGGCCAGCCGCTTTCCCGCGGTGATTCCGAGAAGCATGCCGCCAAAGGAGGCGACCCACAGCCAGGGGTTGATCGAGGAAATATCCGCCGCACCAGAGAGTTCCTTTGCCCCGAACGACAGTGCGCCGGCGACGAAGAACAACGGCTGCAAGGTGGCGGCATAGATGCGCTGTGGCCAACGTGCCGCGTGCGCGTAAACGGTAAATGCCGGCCCGGCAACGCCTGCGAGGGTGTTCATGAACCCGCCGACGGCGCCAGCGGCAGCTGCAGGAACCACACCTTCGATCTGGGGCACGTAGCGCTTGCCCAACGTCACCACTGACAGGGCGATGAGTAACAGGGCACCGACGATGATGAGCAGGGCGCTCGTCGATACGTGAGAGACCACCCACACCCCGGGAAGCACGCCGATGATGAGCGCGCCTGCGATCGGCCAGAACTTAGACCAATCGATGTCGCGGCGCATCCCCCAGGTGTTAAACACCGCATTGACCATGGCGATAACGTTGATCATGAGCACGCCAACCACAGGTCCCAACAGCAACGAGAGCACAGGCCCGGTGATCAGACCCAGTCCCATGCCGGAAATGCGCTGCAGCCCAGCGCCCATCACAACTGCGAGCGCGACGGCGATCAACACGATCAATTGCTGAATTTCTCCCGAATCGCGTCGTGGACGCTTTCCGGCACGAGTCCGGAAATGTCACCGCCGTACTTCGCAACCTCTTTGGTTAGCGAGGACGAGATGTAGCCGTACTTCTCATCCGTCAGCAGGAAGTAGGTATCCACGCCGGTCAGGCGTCGGTTCATCTGTGCCATCGGCAGTTCGTACTCGTAATCGAGCGAGGAGCGCAAGCCCTTAATCAGCGCGCTGATGTCGTGCTGGGTGGTGTAATCGACCAATAGACCCGCCCAGCTATCCACGCGGACGCCCTCAAGGTGTGAGGTGGCTTCGCGGATGAGGTCGACGCGCTCGTCGATAGTAAACAGCCCCGACGTCTTCGTTGGGTTGCCAGTGACCAGCACGATCACTTCGTCGAAATGACGAAGGGCACGGGTGACAATGTCGAGGTGCCCGTTCGTGATCGGGTCGAACGAGCCAGGGCAGACTGCGATGGTCAATTTAGTTGTCCTCTGCTTCCGGGTCGGCGTAGACCGCCATATCCATACGTGCAATACCGTAGATGCGACGCTTGAGCTTCTGGCCGGTCGGGGTGAACTCCGCAGGCCATGCAGTCTCCGGGCTTTCGCGGTGGCGTTCAACGACAACCACTGCCCCATCCGCCAGCGCAGGTTTGACGGCCTCGACCATCTCTGCGACCGCCTCGTCTGCTAGTTCGTATGGAGGGTCTGCCAGCACCATGTCGAAGTGCTTCTTCGGTGCCGATGCAACGTAGGTCGACGCCTTCATCTGGTGGATGTGCACGTTGGGGTGCTTGACCACGCCTGCGTTGTATTCGATGATCTTTGCTGCCTCAGGGTCGCTCTCCACCAGCACGACCTCTGCCGCACCACGCGACGCGGCCTCGAGCCCGAGCGCACCCGAGCCTGCAAACAGGTCGAGCACATGCTTATCGACGAACCCGAAACGCACCTGCAACGACGAAAACAGCCCCTCGCGGGCCCGGTCGGATGTAGGTCGCGTTCCTGCCGGCGGCACTTTGATCTTTCTGCCGCGGGCTTCTCCCGAAATGATGCGGTTCATTCCCATAACTTTAACCAGCTAACTCTTGTCCAAATATTCGAAGTCTTCTGCCACGAACCCGGCGGTAGCTGCCCGGGCAAACTCGGGCTGGTTTGCCACCAACGTGGCGGCGTCGTCGTAGGCACGTTTGACAATGTCGTAATCCTCCACCAAGTTAATCAACCGCAGCGTACTTTTGATGCCGGACTGGCCTGTGCCGAGCACGTCACCTTCGCCGCGGTTAAGCAGGTCAAGCTCCGCGAGCGCGAACCCGTCCGCTGTAGCCGCTACCTGGGATACGCGGGTGAAGCCGGGGCTGCCTTCCTCCGCGAGCGTGTGGAACAGACACAGCGACTGGTTGCCGCCACGCCCAACTCGGCCGCGCAGCTGGTGCAACTGGGAGACACCGAAATGCTCCGACTCGCGCACGACCATCACCGTGGCATTCGGCACATCCACGCCGACCTCGATCACCGTCGTGGACACCAGCACGTCGATGCCGCCTTTGGCGAAGTCCGCCATGACGTTGTCTTTCTCGTCGCCTTTGAGGCGTCCGTGCAGGATGCCGACGGTCAGGTCCGCAAACTCCGTTGCGGCGAGATGCTCGGCAACCTCAAGTACGCCGCCTTCGCCGTCGATACGCGGACACACAATGTAGGCCTGGTGCCCGGCTGCAACTTCTTCGCGGATCTTCTCCCAAGCGCGCTCCACCCAGCGCGGTTTGAATTCCGGGACCACCGCAGACTGGATCGGTTTGCGCCCACCGGGAAGTTCGCGCAGCGTGGATACTTCCAAGTCGCCGAACACCGTGATCGCAATGGTGCGTGGGATCGGCGTTGCCGTCATCACCAGCAAATGCGGTGTGGTCTCCCCCGCTTTGGCACGCAGGGCGTCGCGTTGCTCTACGCCGAAGCGGTGTTGTTCGTCGACAACGACAAGCCCCAGGTTGAAAAAGTCCACGCCCTCTTGGAGCAGGGCGTGCGTACCGACGACAATGTCGGCCTCCCCGGAAACAATCTTCAGCAGTGCCTCTTGGCGCTGCGCGACCGTCATCGATCCTGTCAGCGCAACCACTCGGGTGGGGAGACCCGCACGCATGAGAGTGAACGTTAGCGAACGCGCGTGTTGCAGCACGAGAACTTCCGTCGGAGCAAGCAATGCCGCCTGCGCGCCGTTATCGACGGCCTGGAGCATCGCCATCAGCGACACCACCGTCTTTCCGGAGCCAACCTCGCCTTGGAGCAGGCGACTCATCGGCACCGTCTTGGACATATCAGCCGTGATGTCCGTGATCACTTCCTTCTGGCCGCGGGTCAGCGGGAACGGCAGACCGTCCAGCAGCTTGTCTTCATCGCCCCCCTTCACATAGGGCATCTCGGGCGCCCTGTGAGCGGAGGTGTCGATGCGTCGCACACCCATCGCCAACGCCACAGACAGGGCCTCGTCATACTTCAGGCGCTCCTTTGCGCGCGCAGGTCCCTCTGCACCGGGCTCGTGGATCTGACGCACAGCAGCATTCAACGGCAGCAGGCCGATGGGGGTGAAGCCAAGGGGCTCGTCGATACGCGGCAGCGATTTCAACACCGCATGCACAGCCCCCATAATCGTCCACGTGCTGACCTGCTTCGACGCCGGATACAGGGGAAGCCACTGGCGGCCACGCAGCATTTCTTCCAGATCGCCGAAGTGAGACAGCTGACGCATGGAACCGGTCGCCTCAGTAGGACCGTCCATGAGCACGAAGTCAGGGTGCTGCAGCTGAGGCTGATTACGGTAGAAATCCAACTTGCCCGTCAGCATCGCGCGCCGACCCGGCTTCAGCACCCGTTGGGCATATTGGGAGCCGAAGAAGGTGGCTTGGAACTCCGTACGCCCATCGTGGATCATCACCTTGGTAATCGGCCGCTTGGGCGTCTTTTTGGTGTAAAACGTGTTGGCGTCGACGACCTCGCCGATCACGGTGATAGTATCGCCTGCTTCGACCCCGGTCAGGTCAGCACCGGTGCCGTAGTGCAGGTAGCGTCGCGGATAGTGCCGAAGCAGCTCGCCACACGTGGAAATGTTGAGGTGTTTCTCAATCGCCCGTGCCTGCTTCGCAGGAATAACCTCAGTCAGTGGCCGATTGTCCTCAAACCCCAGCATTTACTCCACCCCGATCTCCGCACATGCTTGCAATCCATCTGCAGGATAAACCATGACCTGGACGCCGAGCTCAGTGTTCAGCGTGCGAAGCTCCTCCTCCGACAGCTCAGCTGGGTCAAACAGCACCGTGACTTGCTCCCCGCCGTGCTCGAGCAGGCGTTTGCATGCCCGCTTCACAGCATCGAGCGGGTCCTCGGCGATAAGCAGCGTCTCCCCCCGTGCAGTAACCACCACATCACCCTTGGCAACCGCGCCGCTGAGTGTCAGCGCGCCCTTCTTTGCGCGGTGAGCCACTGCCGTACGCATCTCGCCAGCCGCCTCAGACATGGAAAACGCGGCGGTAGCCAGCGGCTGGTTCGGATCGTGCACAGACAGCGCTGCAATACCGGAGACTAACCGGACTGTAGGAAGCAGTGTGATCGTCTGTTCCAGCGCTCGGGTTGCTTTCTCCACGGCAGCGAGATTCCGGTTACTGAGCAGCCCATTCGGCAGCACGATGATCTCGTTGCTGCCCGAACGCCGAATCACGGAGAGCATGTCCGAGATCACCTCGTCGCCCGGGGCAACAGTGACCACACCTGCTTCCTTATACAGCTCTGTCAGGGAGCCGGGAGGAGTCACGGCCACAATCAAGCGATCGGGGTTTCGCACCACTGGGGCACCCGGGAGCACTTCAAGGCGCAGGTTTTGGACCTTGCCGAGGCGATACGCCGTCTCAATCACAGCACCTGCATCGAGCGTGTGAATGTGCACAGTGGCTTCCGTATCAGATAGCCGAGCGATGACCAGGCTGTCGCCCAAGGTGCGCAACTCGGTTTCCAACTCCGCAATATCGCCCTGAAACCCAAAGAGCACCTCAAGGGAGTGCTCCCGACCCGACGGCCCCGCATGCGCCATGTCAACGTGCACGTCGCGGTCTGCCCTTTCAGCAGGTGCCGGGGTGCTTTCTGCGCTGGCTTCTGTGCTGCTTTCTGCGCTGCGTACGGCGCTCTCTTGGACATCACCATCGGGTGCCGTTGCGGGACTATCCTCTACCTCTTCCAACAGCGCCTCGAGCAGAATCACCACACCGGTACCGCCGGCATCAACCACTCCGGCCTCGCGCAGCACTGGCAGCTGCGACGGCGTGTTGGCCAAGGCCACCCTGGCCGCGGATGTCGCAGGTGCTGCAACATCGAGCAAACTCAACGGACGCCCAATGTCCTCCACCGCTTGTTGGGCAGCCACAGACGCCGCTCGGAGCACCGTAATCACGGTGCCTTCCACTGGATCCGCAATGGCTTGGTCCACAAACTTCACGGCATGCGCCAATGCGTCCGCGACCATTTCCCCGTCCGAAGCATCGTCTTTGACAGACTGCGCGATTCCACGCATCACCTGGGACAACACCACACCTGAGTTGCCGCGTGCTCCACGTACAGCGCCGACGGCCAGGGCTTCGGCGACATCGACGGCGCTGGCGTCGTCGCCAAGCAAAGCTGCTTGCTCGCAGGCTGAACGCATCGTGTGCGCCATGTTGGAACCTGTATCGGAGTCCGGCACGGGAAAGACGTTGAGGCTGTTGATCTCCACTCGGCGCCGCTCCAGCTCGGCGGAGGCGCGTTGGGCCCACGCACGCAACCCTGCGGCGTCGATAAGCGGAGTGACAGACATGAAGCGAAAGCTTACAGGGAGCTGTTACAGACTCCAGTCGATGGGATTCGCACCCTGTGCTTGAAGCGCTTCATTTGCACGCGAGAACGGGCGCGAACCGAAGAAACCGCGCGATGCTGACAACGGCGACGGATGCGGCGACTCAATCCGGGGAGTATCCCCCAAAAACTTCGCCGCTGTCTGTGCGTCACGGCCCCACAAGATAGCTACGAGTGGCGCGTCTCGGCGGACAAGCGCCTCAATTGCAGCCTGGGTAACCTCTTCCCAGCCTTTGCCGCGGTGTGACGCGGGCTTTCCCGGACGCACGGTAAGCACCCTGTTGAGCAGCAAAATGCCTTGCGACGACCACGACGACAGGTCCCCATCCGCCCGGGGCGGGATACCCAGATCAGCCTGCAGCTCTTTGTAGATATTCACCAGCGACCTTGGCGCCGCCACCCCAGGCTGGGTGGAAAACGCGAGCCCCATCGGATGTCCTGGGGTCGGATACGGGTCTTGGCCCAGGATGAGGACCCGGACATCGTCGAACGGATCCGCAAAAGCCCGCAAAATATCGTGGCCACGCGGCAGGTAGTCGTCCTCTGTGCGCAAAAACTGCCCCATTGCGTGGATTCGATCTTCCACCGGAGCGAGCGGTTCCTGCCAAGATTCGTGCACGGGCAACATTTAGAAACTCTCCCATCCGGTGGTCAATTCTGGGGCCTCGCCGTCGATGCGCACCCCGGGCTTGCGGGTGACTGCGCCAATCGAACGGAACCCAACCGGTGCGGACCCATCGATCGTGCCGATGAGGGTGTGGTCCTCCCCACCTGTGAGCACCCACTCCCACGGGTCGACGCCAAGGAGTACGCCCGCAGCCTGCAAGGTCGCATCCGGGCGCAGCGCCACCTTTGACAGTTCGATGCCTACCGAAGATGCCTTTGCCAGCGTCGTCACATCCCGGATGAGCCCATCCGAGTTGTCCGTCATCGCGGTCGCGCCTGCCGCGCGCGCCACCACGCCACGCCCCGGGGTAAGCACCGGGGCCTGATGCGCCTTCACAAGCACCTCGAGCTCCTCCGGCACATCAATCCCGGACTGCAGCAGCGCGAATCCTGCGGCTGAATAACCGATATTGCCGTGCGCGACCACTCGCTGACCGGGGCGTGCCGCATCTAGCGTCAGCGGCGGACGGTTACCACCAAGCGAGCCGATTGCGGTTACGGAGACCACAAGTTCTTGCCCGTCGGTCAGATCCCCGCCGACGAGTTCACAGCCATACTCCCCTGCCATATCCCCAATGCCGCGGGCGATCTCTTCGACCCATGCTGCCGGCGCATCGCGGGAGACAGACACCCCCATCAGTGCTGCAATCGGGCGCGCGCCCATTGCCTCGATATCCGCGAAGTTCTGCACCGTCGCCTTGCGGCCCAAAAGGTACGGGGTTGTGGTCGCACGAGTGAAGTGATGGCCTTCCACCAACATGTCGGTGCCGGCGACGACTCTCGAGTTTGGCACTGAGGGGGTAAGTACCGCTGCGTCGTCGCCGTTGAGGGCAGACGGTGCGGCAGCGCGAATCGCGGCGATAACCGCTCGCTCGCCGACCTGCGCAAGCGTCGGACCATCAGTGGGAAATCCGGTGGTGATCACGGGTTGGGCAGCCCTTTCGTTAGACTATTTCGCCATGGCAACCACGGCGCACGAACCACAGGTTAATCGCACAACAATTTTGGTCAGTCTTGGCCTCGCAGTCCTTCTCGTCCTCGGAGCCGTTATTGGCGCTCGTGTGTTCTTCCAACGTGTGGCGCTGCAGCCGGTCGCGATGGCTGATCTTCCTGCCCCGATGGCCGATAGCCCGGAGTGCGCATCGCTTATCGACGCCCTCCCCGACCGGTTCGCCGGCCTTCCCCGTGCCGAACTCGCAGAACCGGCACCACAAGGCGCCGCCGCCTGGCGCAAGTCCACCGATGACCGCGTCACCCTGCGCTGCGGTGTAGACATGCCGGCGCAGTACACGGACTACGCCGTCACTGAAACTCTCGGCAATGCAACGTGGATGCGTATCGACGACCTCACGCCCCAGTCCAACCTGGCCACCTGGTACACCGTGGACCGCTCCCCTGTGATCGCCGTGACCGGTGATGCGCAGGTACTCCACGACTCAAAGAAGTCCCTCGGACGGCTGGGCGCCGATGGGCTGCCATCGAAGGATCAGCCCCACAACCCCGCGCCTTTGTCCGCGTTGGAAGGCGCAGATGCATCGAAGTGCGACGCGCTGCTCCAGGCCGCACCGGATGCT
The DNA here is from genome assembly GCF_001837615.1 of Corynebacterium sp. HMSC070H05. Taxonomy (NCBI): domain Bacteria; kingdom Bacillati; phylum Actinomycetota; class Actinomycetes; order Mycobacteriales; family Corynebacteriaceae; genus Corynebacterium; species Corynebacterium sp. HMSC070H05. The sequence goes on along the minus strand of NZ_KV833343.1, from coordinate 185,411 downwards.
ATCGCCGAGGGCTACACCCGGACAGAGCCTGCGTCCGAAAACACCGTCGCATGGCGTGCCGAGGGACGTGATCCGATCGTTCTGCGCTGCGGTGTCGCCCCATCGCCGAATTACGCACCGGGTGCGCAACTTGCTCAGGTCAATGACATTCCGTGGTTCGAGGATGTGCTGTTGGCAAACGGCACCACGGCATCGACGTGGTACGCATTGGGGCGCGACAGCGGTATCGCAGTCTCTTTGCCGCAGGCGGAGAGCAACGAGGCGATTACGAACCTGACTGAACTGATCGCCGAGCACACCGCTGCGCTTTAACGCTGCGCCTTAACGCTGTGCTTTAACGCTGTGCTTTAACGCAGCGCGGTCCGCACCAGCGTGTCCAGCAGTTCCGGGTAGTCCACTCCGGTGGCTGCCCACACCTGCGGGTACATCGAAATCGCGGTGAATCCAGGCATGGTGTTGACCTCGTTGAGCACCGGGCCGTCCTTGGTGACGAAGAAGTCCACACGTGCGAGCGACTTACAGTTCAGCGCCTTGAAACACGTCACCGCCATGTCTTGAAGTTGCGCGGTTGTTGCCTCGTCGAACGGTGCCGGAATCGTTGCCGTAACGCCCTCTTCGAGGTATTTCGTTTCAAACCCGTAGAAGCCTTCCTCGGAGTCTTCGGTGCCGTTGAGCTTCGCTGGCAGAGATGCCGCAATGGTCCCGTCGGGTCGTTCGAGGACTCCCACCTCAACCTCGTCGCCGACAAGTTCCGCTTCCACAATCACCTTGGAATCGGATTCGTGCGCAAGGTCGTACGCCGCCGGGAAGTCGTCCCAGGAGCTCACTTTGGACACACCGATCGATGACCCACCGTTGGCGGGTTTTACGAACACTGGTAGACCGAGGTAGTCACGCTCGTCGTCGTCAAGCACTGCCCGACCGTCGAGGATCACTTCCCTGGTGATCGCAATGTTTTCAGCCGCGACGAGCTTCTTCGTGTACTCCTTGTCCATGCCACAGGCGGATGCAAGCACCCCTGGGCCGACGTACGGGACACCAGCAAGTTCGAGCAGTCCTTGCACTGTGCCGTCTTCGCCGTATTTGCCGTGCAGCACCGGGAAGACAACATCGACGCAAGCGATACTTTCGCCGGTTGCGACGTCGAAAACCTGCCCCTTGCGCGTCGGGTTGATGGAGAGTGCAACTTCGCGGCCAGCGGGCACCTCAGGCAGCGCGACGCCGTTTACTGGGTCTGTTGTGCCTTCAACCCATACGCCGTCACGGGTGATACCGATGGGAAACACCTCGTAGTCAGCCGGCATGTGTTGCATCACCGACGCTGCGGAAATGCAGGAAATGGAGTGCTCGGTGGACATGCCACCATAAAGAACTGCTACGCGAATCACGCTGACCAATCTACCGCGTAGCCATGGCGCAGTTTTACTCTGCCTTCTTGCTGCGCCCCATCAGTGTCGCGATCGTGTCCGCAACTTTGAAGTTGTCGTGGCAAATAGCAAACACTGCCTGGGTAATCGGCATCTCCACGCCATGCTTTTCGGCGAGCTGGAAAATGCTTCTCGACGACACCACGCCCTCCGCAACCTGGCCCTTCGTCGCAGCCTTCGCCTCTTCCATCGTCGCACCTTGCCCCAAAGCGGAGCCAAATGTGCGGTTACGCGACAGCGGCGAAGCACACGTGGCCACGAGGTCTCCCATACCGGCAAGACCTGCAAACGTGCGGGGATCCGCGCCGAGCGCGTTGCCCAGACGGGTGGTCTCTGCAAGGCCACGGGTGATCAGGGATGCCAGGGTATTGTCGCCAAGCCCCTGGCCGGAAGCCATACCGCAGGCAAGCGCAATGACATTTTTCGTCGCGCCGCCGATTTCGCAGCCCACAACATCGGTGTTGGTGTACGGCCGCAAATAGTTAGTCGCACACGCGGCTTGGACGAGTTTTGCGCGGTTCTCGTCAGCGCATGCAATCACGGTGGCGGCAGGTTGTTCGAGCGCAATCTCGCGCGACAGGTTGGGCCCGCTGAGCACTGCAATCCGGTTCGGGTCCGCTCCGGTGACCTCTGCAATAACTTCACTCATACGCAGATGTGTTCCTGTTTCCACACCCTTTGAGATGGACAGCATCGTCGCATCAGCCGGGATCATGGGTGCCCAACGCGCGACGTTTTCCCGCATGGTCTGGCTGGGTACGCCAAAGACGACGATGGTCGCGTCTTGCAGCGCGTATTGCTCGTCCGAGGTGGCTTCGATCGCATCCGGGAGTGTGATGCCGGGAAGGTACTCCGGGTTTTCCCGCGTGGTCTGAATGGTGCGGGCAAGGTTGTCCCGACGCGCCCACAGCGTGACCCTGTTGCCGGCGTCCGCGAACACCTTCGCCAGGGTTGTACCCCAGGAGCCTGCCCCCAGTACCGCAACGTTGACCATATTTTTCTGAATCCTCCCAGCCGATTGTTCCGGTTTAACCTACCACCGGCCGTGGCGCGTGGCGTGTCCGGCGTGAGTGGGTTACTTGGGACACAATGGAGGACATGCCTACTCACGCATCCAAGACACCAGGAAACAGCGGGAAGCTCTCCGAGCAAGATAAGGACGCCTTGGGTGAGAAGTTTCTCACTGGCAGGCTTCAGGCTATTCCGTTAAAACCGCAGAAGGAGTTCGAGCGCACCACGCTTGCTGCGGGTGCGGTGCTGTGGCGCGGTGACGTTACGCAACCCGACACCATTGAGGTTGCGTGCATTCACCGTCCTCATTACGACGACTGGTCGCTGGCCAAGGGCAAGGTCGACCCTGATGAGTCGCTTGTACAAACCGCAGTACGTGAAATCAAGGAGGAAACGGGCTACGACGTTCGCCTGGGCAAGTTGCTGGGCAAGACGGTCTACCCGGTAAAGAAGACCACCAAGGTGGTCTATTACTGGACCGGCGAGGTCGTCGGTGGCGAGTTCGTACCCAACAACGAGGTCGACGAGATCCGCTGGCTGCCACTCAATGAAGCGCTTGAGTTGATGACGTACGACCTCGACCGCGAGGTGCTCCAGAAGGCCCAGAAGCGCTTTAACACGCCCGCAGATGCACGCATCCTCTATGTCCGACATGCCCGCGCCCACGACCGCAACAAATGGTCCGGCGACGACAACTTGCGTCCTCTGGATAAGAAGGGCCGCCGCCAATCCGAGATGCTCGTTCCCCTGCTCAGTGCGTTCGCGCCGGAACGTATTTACTCGGCGGTTCCGGAGCGCTGCCAGCACACGGTTGCGCCGCTGGCGGATGAGATGGGGTGTGAGGTTGTCGTCGATAAGCAGTTTGGCGACGATGCCTGGATCGCCGACATGGTTGGCGCCAAGCACGCATTCAAGGACGTGATTGAGGCCGGCGGAACCAGCGTGGTGTGCGCGCAAGGTGGGATCATCCCCGGCATAATCGCGTGGCTCTCGGCGCAAGGGACACTGCCTATCGACGAAGAAATCCGCGCGAAGAAAGCCTCCGTATGGGTGCTGACGTTCCACGACGGCAAGCTCATCGGCGCGGACTACATCCCCTCCCCACTTCCAGTTCTGTAACCCCACCACGACGAAAGGCCCAGACCATGGCAGCTCCTACCGCCATTTCCCAAGACCGCATCGCGGCCACCCTGAAATCAATGGGGGTGCAGTACTTCCGAGAAGACAGCGGCGAGGTTCGCACCGCATTTCCCAGCCTGATGGTGTTCTTCGAGGTAGCCGAGGGTGGTTTCAAGGCCACCGCACGCTGGCTCGGCATCATTGAGGGCGACGATATTGAGACGCTGCGTCTGCGCTGCAACGAGATCAACCGGACGATGCCCCTCGTGCGCGTACACCCGGTACGTCGTGAGGACGATGCCGTCGTGCTGATCGACGCGCCGTTCTTCTCCAACGAAGGCTTCACCGACGAGCAGGTGCGTGCAATGTTGGACTACTACTTCTCCGCAATCCATCACGTGGTGAACCTGCTGCGCGAGGCCTTGCCAGATACCAGCGAGCTCTTGTCGACGAGCGGCCCGAAAACCTTCACCACCGAAGCAAACACCGAAGCCAACGCCGAAGCTAACCAGGAGGACTAGGACATGACTTCTGCAACCAGCAACCTCAGCATCGACCGTGTCATCGCCTTGTTTGACAAGGAAGGCTGGAAGTACGAAAAGGCACCGCTTGGCCCTGCGCTGCGCACCGGTTTTTCCGGTATCGGTCTGGAGATCAACATGATCGAGCCGAATCTCAACGTGCTGACCACCGTCGCTGTGGATTCGGTGAAGGCCGCGCAGTTTAATGAGGTGCTCGAGTGGGTGGAGCGATACAACATTGAGAAGGCTTACCCCACCGTGACCGCAGTGAAGGACGAACAGCGCGGCATCACCGCGCTTGCCGTGACCTACTCTCTGCCGGGTTACTGGGAGCGCAGCGACCAGCAGTTTTCCGACGAGATCAAGACCGGTATCCAAGGCGTCGTTGTCGCTGCGCGTGAGTTCCTGGAGGCGTTCGCCCCGGGCGTCGTCGACCAGTTGGGCAAATAACCAGCCCGAGGGCGCTATCGCCGTCCGGGGTCTAACCCGCGACGGACGGCTTGAACGCTGGACGCGTTGCTTCGAATCGTTCGATGGCGGGCTCGTCGCGAAGCGTCAGCCCAATATCGTCGAGGCCTTCCATGAGCCGCCAGCGGGTGTAATCGTCGATCTCGAAGGTAAAGGTGTTGCCGCCGACGGTGACGGTGCAGTCTTCGAGCGAGACGATCGCCTCATCACCTGGGTGCTGCTCAAGGTGCTTCCAGATCAGCTCGATATCGGAGTGGCTCATGATGCCCGCGAGCAGGCCAGCTTTGCCGGCGTTTCCGCGGAAGATATCCGCGAATCGGGGGCTGAACACGGCACGGAAGCCGTAGTCCATGAGCGCCCAGACAGCGTGTTCACGCGAGGAGCCTGTGCCAAAGTCCTCGCCGGCGAACAGCACGGAGCCGTCTTTGAACGCGTCCTGATTGAGGACGAATGTGGTTTCGTTTTCACGCCAATTAGAAAATAGGCCGTCCTCGAAACCGGTGCGGGTCACACGCTTGAGGTAGCGCGCGGGGATGATCTGGTCGGTATCAACGTTGGTGCGGGTCAGCGGAACGCCGACGCCGGTGTGAGTGGTGAACTTTTCCATGATCGGGCTCCTTTACAGATCTGCCGGGCTTGCGAGGTGGCCGGTCACCGCAGTTGCTGCTGCAACCAGCGGGGATACAAGGTGGGTACGGCCACCCGGGCCTTGGCGGCCTTCGAAATTGCGGTTGCTTGTGGAGGCACTGCGCTCCCCCGGTCGCAACTGGTCTGGGTTCATGCCGAGGCACATGGAGCAGCCCGCGGTCCGCCATTCTGCGCCGAACTCTGTGAAGATCGCGTCGAGGCCTTCTTCTTCGGCCTGCTGCTTCACAAGTGTGGAGCTCGGTACGACGAGCATGCGTGTACCTTCGGCGATGCGGCGGCCCTTGACAACGTCGGCGGCTGCACGCAGATCCTCGATGCGCGCGTTGGTGCAGGAGCCGAGGAAGACCGTATCGATGGTGATGTCGCGCAGCGGCATGCCCGGGGTCAAGCCCATGTATTCGATGGCCTTCGCAGCAGATGCCTTCGTGTTGTCGTCGGTGAAGTCCTCCGGGTCGGGAACGTTTTCGCCGAGCGGCAGACCTTGGCCTGGGTTGGTACCCCAGGTGACAAACGGCGTCAGTGCTGCACCGTCGATTTCTACAACGGTGTCGAATGTCGCGCCCTCGTCAGTCGGCAGCGTCTTCCAGTATTCGACTGCCGCATCCCAGTCGGCACCCTTGGGTGCGTACTCTCGGCCCTCGACGTAGTCGAAGGTGGTCTGATCCGGCGCGACCATGCCGGCGCGGGCACCGGCTTCAATGGACATGTTGCACAGCGTCATGCGCGCTTCCATCGACATTTTCTCGATGGCCTCGCCGCGGTACTCGATAATGTGGCCCTGGCCGCCGCCGGTGCCGATCTTGGCGATGATCGCCAAGATCAGGTCCTTGGCCGTCACGCCGTCCTGCAGCTCGCCGGTGACCTCGATGGCCATGGTCTTGAAGGGTTTCAGCGGCAGGGTCTGGGTGGCCATGACGTGCTCCACCTCAGAGGTGCCGATGCCCATGGCAATCGAGCCGAACGCGCCGTGCGTCGAGGTGTGCGAGTCGCCGCAGACAATGGTCATTCCGGGCTGTGTAATGCCCAGCTGCGGGCCGACGGTGTGCACGATGCCCTGCTGGATATCGCCCATCGGGTGCAGCTTCACACCAAACTCGGCGCAGTTGTCGCGCAGGGTGGCTACCTGGGTGCGCGAGGTAGGCTCGGTGATCTCGACGAGGTCACCGCTGGTAATACCCGTGGTGGGCACGTTGTGGTCCTCCGTTGCCAAATGCAACTCGGGGTGGCGCATGGTGCGTCCGTTCATCCGCAGACCGTCAAACGCCTGTGGCGAGGTCACTTCGTGCAGGAGCTGGAAATCGATAAAGATGAGGTCAGGCTCGCCGTTTTCCCCCTTCGTTACCACGTGGTCGCGCCACACTTTCTCCGCTAATGTCAACGGTGGCTGAGTCATCCGGTCCTCCTTCATACGGGCTCCCAACATCCCACACTATGAGATGCTAGGATTCGAACTGTGAGACAGTATAACGAAGGTTCCGGGATTAAAGTCCTCGACCGCGCAGTTGCCATCACACGCTCGGTTGGTGCGGGTGATAAAACACTCGCAGAACTTAGCGACGACACCGGCCTGCCACGCGCAACCGCCCACCGCATTGCCACTGCGCTGGAACTGCACCATGTGCTTTCCCGCAACGAACACGGCGAATGGACACTCGGCCCAGCACTGACCGGTCTTGCCACGGGGCTTCCCTCCGCGCTGCTTCCGGCAGCCGCGCCGGTTATGCGAGACCTGGTTGCACAGACCGGGGAATCCGCACAGCTTTACCAACTGACGGGATCGACCCGCACCTGCATCGCTGCCGAAGAACCGGAAAGCGGACTCCACAACGTAGTGCCGGTTGGCTCCAGGCTCACACTATCGGCCGGTTCTGCCGCCCGCGTGTTTGCTGCCCACTGCCCGATCGACTCCCCGTTTGATGCAGCGGACCTCGAACAGGTACGCAAGGTCGGCTACGCCGAGTCTGTCTCCGAGCGCGAGGTTGGCCTGGCGAGCGTGTCCACCCCGGTGTTCCAGCCCGACGGCACCTTAGTCGCGGTCCTGTCTGTGTCGGGTCCCGCCGAGCGCTTGAAGCCCTCCCCCGGCGCAACATGCGGCGAGGCGCTCAAGAACGCCACCGCTCGGCTGAGCGCCGAGCTCTAGCCGAGCTCTAGCCGAGCTCCGGCCCGGCACTGGGGGCGCCAACGGGCGTCAGCGAACGTCGATGTCGTCCAAGCGCCTCGCGGGCCACACCGCGGGGGAAGCGGATCTTCCGCCGCAGGATCAGTTCGTCCTCGATGCAGTAGGCGCCGACCAAGAACGCCTCGATCTCCTCACTCGGCGGGGTCCGCTTGACCAGGTAGGGGTCGATGAGGAAGTTATCCGAGGTCGTGCGGCACCGGGTGCGGTTCATGGCTAGGCCCACCAGGGGCACGCCGTCGGAACGCGTCTTGGTGAAGGCGACTTCGGCAAGGGTTAGCCCGCAGCCGTCGACAAGCGAGCGCCCCGGCTCAAGATACAGACGCAACCCGCGCTCGCGCAGCGCTTCTGCGACGCCGCCGGAGAGTACCTCGGTGAGCCACGCGCCGCGCGTCGGCTCCTGCCAGTCCCGGGCCGAGCACGCCGCGCTCGAGGGCGTCGGCGACGAGGGCGCGGGCTGTGCGGTCCTTGGCGCTACCGCCGGGGTTGAAGGACTCGAGTTTGGCCCAGACCCGGGGTGTTTCCCCCAACGCTCCATTCGAGGGTACGCTCGCCACGTGAGCAAGAGCGGGCAGATTCTTGGACGGGACATTCGTCGCCTGCTGCGCGTTCCCCGGGCCTTCATCATCATCGTCGGCGTGCTCATCACCCCCGCGCTCTACGCGTGGTTCAACATCAACGCCTTCTGGGACCCCTACGCCCACACCCAGAACATCCGCATCGCGGTGGTCAACAACGACCGCGGCGCCTCCGCCGAGCGCGTCGGCGAGGTCGACGTCGGCGAGCAGATCACCGAGCAGCTCAAGGCCAACGACAAGATCGGGTGGGTGTTTCTCCCCGAGAACGAGGCACGCGACGGTCTCATGCGCGGCGACTACTACGCCATGTTCCTCATCCCTCCCGAGTTCAGCGAGGACCTGCTGAGCCTCGTCAGCGGCACCTACACGCAGCCGGTGTTGGAGTACTACGTCAACGAGAAGAGCAACGGCGTCACCCCCTCGATTACCGACGCCGGCGCCTCCGCCGTCGACACGGCCGTGTCCGAGGCCTTCAAGAAGAAGGTCGGCGAGGCCGCGGCGACCGAGCTGCGCAACAAGGGGTTCGCGGCGCGCGATGACGCCGAGGAGGCCCGAGGCAAAGCCTCCGGGAGCTTCGGCCAGATCGCCGCCGACCTCGACGCCGCCCAGGGGCGGGTGGCCACGATGAAGCAGAGCATCAGCGGTGCGCGCCCGGTTGTCGCCGAGCTGAACACCCTCGTCGGCTCCGTCGACGACACCCTCCGGTCCGTGGACTCCTCTCTCGGCGAGGCCGAGGGGATCATCGCCGAGCTGCAGAAGTCCTCCGCCGGTTTCAGCGCCGACACATCGACCGCGCTCGTCGAGTCCACCAACGCGCTCAGCCTCGGCGCCGCCTCCGCCAACGCCTCCATCGCGGAGGCGACGGGCCAGCTCGGCACCGCCCAGGGGCGGGTGCGCTCCGCCGTCGGCGAGGTCGACGGCGTGGTCAAGCAGGGCGAATCCGCCGCCGCGCAGCTGCGCGCCATGTCGGCCGGGGCGGCCCTATCGCCTGAGGTCCGCGCTCAGCTCGACGCCGCGGCTAGCGCGCTGGAGGAGCGTACCGCCGCCTCCCACGCCGTCCTCGACGGCCTGAACAACGTGGACCGCAGCGCGAGCGCCGCGCTGGCGTCGATAGGCGAGCTCGGCGATTCCCTCGAGGCCACGGCCGCCGACTCCAACGCCGCAGCGCGCGACGCGAGCACGCAGCTCGGCGAGTCCGTGCCCGCGATCAACGCCTCGCTCGCGCAGGCCTCCGGCAGCGTCGCCTCCGTGCGCGGCGCGCTGAGCAGCCAGCGTGCCCTGCGCGAGGAAACGACCTCCCTGCTCGCCGGGGTGGACAACCAGCTCGCGGCCAGCCTCGGCATCCTCGACGAGGTCTCGGGCAACCTCGGCACGCTTGCCGACGGCGCCCGCGCCGCCCAGTCCGACATCAACGCCCTCCTGGCCACCTCCGACTCGGAGGCCCTCAACACTGTCACGAACCTCAACTCCGCGAAGATCGGCGAGTACATCTCCTCGCCCGTCACCGTCGAGCAGCAGGCCGTCTTCCCCTCGGAGAACTACGGCAGCTCCATGGCCTCCTTCTTCACCAACCTGGCCCTGTGGATCGGCGCGTTCGTGCTGACGATCATCTTCCGCGTCGAGGTCGACACCGAGGGCTTCCGCCGCCTCACCGTCGGCCAGGCCTACCTCGGTCGCTTCCTCCTCTTCGCCACGCTCTCGGTGCTCCAGGCCGTCGTGGTGACGCTCGGCAACGTGGCCTTCGGGGTGCAGATGCAGTCCGTCACGGCCTTTCTCGTCACCGCAATCGCCATCGGGGTTGCCTACACGGGGATCATCTACTCCATCGTCTCCGCGCTCGGCCACATTGGCCGCGGCATCGCCGTCTTCCTCGTCGTCATCCAGATCCCGGGCGCGTCGGGCCTCTACCCCATCGAGCTCATGCCCGACTTCTTCCGCCGCATCTACCCCTTCCTCCCCTTCCGCTACGGCATCGACGCGATGCGCGAGACCGTCGCCGGGTTCTACGGCCACCACTACCTCCGCTTCATGGCGGCGCTTCTCGCCATGTCCGCCGCGGCCTTCGCCCTGGGGTGGCTGTTCCGACTCACCTCCTCGCACGCCAACCTCCTGTTCAACCGCCAGCTCGCGCGCACGAACCTGATCACCAACGAGAAGGTGGAGGTCATGGGCTCGCCCTACCGCGCGTCCGACATCATGGCCGCCCTGTCGGACCGGGATGAGTTCCGCGGTGGCGTCGAGAAGCGGGCGCGGATGCTGCGGGAGAACTACCGCACCCTCATCTTCGGCGGGATCGTCGCGGGCATTGTCGGCATCGCCATCATCACCCTGCTCACCATGCTCCTGCCCACCGACAAGACGATCATGCTGGCCATCGTCGTCGCCTGGTCGCTGCTGGTCGTCCTCTACCTCGGCGCGGTGGAGTACTTCACGCAGAGCCTCGTCGACGCCGAACAGGTCTCGCGCCTCGGCGAGGCCGAGCTGCGCGACGCCGTAATCCACCGCCACGACTCCGCCGGCACCAGCGTCACCATCGGGCCCGCAGATGCCGAAAGCGAGGACACCAAGTGAGAACCGTCTTCTCCATCGCCTACAACGACCTGCGCCGTCTCTACACCAACGTCATGGCGGGCATCGTCATGGTCGGCCTCATCGCCATTCCCTGCCTCTTCGCCTGGTTCAACGTGCTGGCCACGTGGAACCCCTTCGCCAACACAGAGCGCCTCGAGGTGGCGGTGGCCAACACCGACCGCGGCCACACGAGCGACCTCACCCCGCTGGCCGTCAACGTCGGCGACATGGTCCTCTCCCAGCTCTACCGCGACGACTCGATGGACTGGGTCATCACCGACGCCGACGATGCCATCGAGGGCGCGAAATCCGGCGAGTACTACGCCGCCATCGTCCTGCCGCCCACGCTGAGCGACGACATGTTCACCTTCTACGCCGGCGACGCCGAACCCAGCCGGATCGACCTCTACATCAACGAGAAGAAGAACCCCATCTCCCCGCTGCTCATCTCCAACGGCACGCAGGGCGTCAGCGCCCAGATCAGCGCGTCGTTCACCAGGGCCCTCTCCGAGGTGTCATTCGGGCTGATCGAGACGGCCTCGGACTTCTTCAACGAGGCGGAGACCAAGCAGGCACTCGACTCCATCGAGACGCGCACTGCCAGCGCCCGCGACCAGCTGCTCTCCAGCGCCAGCACCGTCGACGCGCTCGCCTCGCTCACCGAGTCGAGCGTGCCGCTCGTCGACAGCGCCGAGCGGATCTCCGGGGCGCTGGGCGACTCTCTCGGGCAGGTCCACCCCGTCGACCTCGGAGCCACCGGGGCGGGCCTCGGCGGAGACGGCGCGGCGCTTGCGGCGGCGCTGGGGGCGACGTCGGAAAGCTTCGCCGCAGTGAGCGACCGCGTCGACCAGCTGATGGCGGACTCCTCCGCCACCTCCCAGGCCACCGCCGCGAACCTGACGGACATCGCCGCGCGCATCGATGTCCAGGTGAAGCAGTACACGGCCCTGCGCGACACCATCAACGACCAAGTCGCCCCGGCGCTTCCCCCCGACGCCCAACCGGCGGTGCGCGCGGTGGTCGGCGACCTCAACGACGCTATCGCCCGCCAGACGGCCGTGCGCGACCGACTCAACGACGCCGCCACGCGCCTCACCGCCGGGCAGGGCAGCCGGGACGGGAAGAACGCGGACCGGCAGGAGATCAAGGACTCGATCGCCCGGGCCCGCGAGGCGATGGACTCGGCCAAGAATTCCTACGACACCGGGATCCGCCCGCGCCTCGAGGCGCTGTCGGGCTCGCTGGACAACGTCCGGGCGAACGTCGACAAGGCCCGCTCGGACATGGACGGCGTCTCCTCTGCCCTGGCCAATCGGCCCGGCTCGCTGCGCGACACCCTCGCAGCCTCCGGTGCGGACCTGCGCGACACGGCGGAATCCCTGCGCGCCAACGCAGCGAGGATGCAGGAGGCGCAGCAGTCGATCGCGCAGGCGCGCTCGAGCGGGGACCTGACGAAACTGGCCGACCTCGTCTCCAGCCACCCGGAGGAGCTCGCCGACGCCCTCGTCGACCCAGTCAAGGTGGAGCGCAAGGAGGTCTTCCCCCGCGTCAGCTTCGGCGCCGGCATGGCCCCGCTTTACACGGTGCTCGCCCTGTGGGTGGGCGCCCTGTTGACGTCGGTGGCCGTGCGCACGGACGATCGCTCCATCGAACAGAACGTGGTCGATCCCGACCGCCTCACCGCGGGCCAGAAGTACTTTGGCCGCTACCTGACGTTCGTGACCACCGGTCTGGCCCAATCCACGCTCCTCATGGCGGGGCTCATCGTCTACGTGGGCATCGAGCCCGCGCACCCCTTCCTTCTCTTCATGGCGGGGTGGGTCTCGAGCCTGGTCTTCCACCTGATCTGCTACACGCTGGTGCTCTCCCTGAGCAACGCCGGCAAGGCCGTGGGCGTGCTCATCCTGGTGCTCCAGGTCTCGGCGGCGGGCGGCGCCTACCCGCTGCAGCTGCTGCCGGGCTGGGCGCAGGCGATCAGCCCCTGGCTGCCCGCGACCTACTCGATCCGCGCTATGCGCGCCGCGGTCTTCGGCACCTACGGCTGGGACTTCTGGCGAGCCCTCGGCAGCCTCGTCCTCTTCGTGCTGCCTTTCCTCTTCCTCGGCCTCTGGCTGCGCCACCGGCTGCACCACGCGATCAGCCGCATGGACGAGGCGGTTGCTCAGACCAAGGTGATGATGTCCTAGCCGCGCCTACAGGTCGATGGTGCCGCGCACGCGCGCGGTCACCAGCCCGCCCACCCAGATGTCGCGGCCGTCGTCGATTAGCAGATTATGCTTCGACGAACCCCTCGCCGATGCGCCACTGGCGCTTCTCGCCCAAGCTGACGGAAGCGTCCGGGTCCTCCACGTCCGAGACCCGGTAGTAGAGCATGTCCACATAGTCATAGTGGATGCTTGCGATGCCGTAGCCATGGGCATCGAAATCGATGTGGTTGACCCAGGGATTGGCATCGCGGATGGTCTTCTCCACCAGCAGCGACGTCGAGTTGTCTTCCGGGTGGTACGTCCCAAACACTGTGGTGAGGATTTCATCCACATTTGGTGCAGAAATTGAGGTTGTCACCATCTCGCAGCCGATCTCACCAAAGCCCGACGGGGAGGCAATCGAGTTCGCCCACTCTGAGTGGATGTCGCCGGTCAGGAACAAGGCGTTCGACTCCTGCTCGTCCAGCATGGTGAGCAGGCGGTCACGCTCGGCCGCATAGCCATCCCACTGATCCGAGTTCACCGCAATACCGGTAGCGCGCTCCCTCATGTAGCCCGTTGCAATATTGGCCTTCTCGTTGTCCTTGATGGTGACAAAGCGCATGGGCGACACCATCACGGAGTTACCCAGCACATCCCAGCGTGCGGTGGACTGTTGGAGTTGTTCTGCCACCCAGGCAAACTGCTCGTCGCCAAGCATTGTGCGCTCATCGTTGGCAAAGTAGTCGCTGGTGGTTTCCTCGTCGCGGAATGTTCGCAGATCCATCATCGTCAGCTGCGCGAGGTTGCCAAACTGGAAGCTGCGGTAGATGCCTGGAGCCTCAATGAGCGCACTGCGACGTACCGGGAGCCATTCGAAGTACGCCTGCATCGCCGCTGCTTCGCGTTGCTTCCACTGCCCTTCAACCCGGCCGTCCGTGTGGTTTTCGGCTCCTTCGCGCCAGCTGTTGTTGGCTGACTCGTGGTCGTCCCACACCACAATCCAAGGGCACGCCGCATGGGCCGCCTGCAGGTTCAAGTCGGTGCGGTAGCGGCCGTAACGTTGGCGGTAATCCTCCAACGTGGTGATTTCCCACTCCGGATGGTGCATCCTGGCCACACCACTTTTGCCTACGTACTCGCCGGTTGGATACTCATAGATGTAATCGCCGAGGAACACCACGTGGTCGATTTCGCCCGCACGCGCGCGCTGAGCCATGTCAGCGTAGGCGCTAAAGAATCCGGACTCCCAGTTCGCACATGATGCGATTGCGAGATTGAGCGTATCCAGGTCAGCGTCTACGGCTGGCGCAGTCAACGTACGCCCCACCGGGGAGAAAGAACCTGCGTGCTCACCCGATTTCACGATGAAACGGTAGAAGTACTCCGTATCTGGATCGAGCCCGTCCGGATCGACGTGCACCGTGTGGTCGGATTCCGCACGCGCAATCGCGCTTCCTGTCTTTGGGTGAGTGAAGTCTTCAGTGGTGTCGATCTGCCATTCCAGCTCGACATCGTCGCCAAGACCTGAGCCTGGCAACGCCTCGCGCGAGGGTGTCACACGGGTCCACAACACCACGCGATCCGGCAACGGGTCTCCCGACGCAACCCCGTGCAAAAATGGCAAGTCCCACTGATCCGCTGGCGTTGGCACCTCAGGAGTTGAGACAGTGCTGCGGCGCGCAGCAACAGCACCGCCAGTACCCAGTGCTACGGCTGCGACAGACGCGGCAACGGTTTGGAGAAATATACGACGATTGACACGGGGTTTCGAGCTCATGACGCCCACTTTCAACCAGCTCACAGGCGCGCGCAACGAGGAAACCGCCAAGTTTCCAAAAATTCACCCACACTTCACTGAGGTGACGATCCGCTAGTAACCCGCTGTTAAAACAACGTGACTTGTGTGGGTGGACATGACTGTTTCGCTTTCCCGTGCCCCTCGTTCCATTCGTCGCACCGCAATTTCTACGGCTGTCGTCGTGTCCCTGTTCGGCTCTGCCACGACGGCCGTCGCTGCGGATGCCCCTGCAGGTGCAATCAACACCCGTATCAGCCGCATCGTCCTCGGCATCGGATCCGACGCGACGGAAGCGAACTTGGCCTGGCAGTCGAAGACCAGCGAGACACAGTTCCTGGAGTACTGGCCGACTGCTGATCCAGCCAACATCACGCGCGTGGAATCGCCCCGTGGCCCGTACAACTCGGCTGTCTTCTACCCGCACGAAGCGACGATGACCGGCCTCGAGCCTGACACGGAGTACGCCTACCGGGTTGGAAGCGATCGTCGTGGCTATAGCGAGCAGCGCACCTTTACCACCGGCACCGACGGAGATTCCTGGAGCTTCCTCGCCATGGCCGATGCGCAAATCGGTGTAGATACGAAAATCGCCGAGCAGTCCGCCGCATGGAACAAAGCGGTCAATACCGCAACCGGTGAACACCCCGACTCCGCGTTCATCATGCACCTGGGCGACCAGGTTGAGGGCTGGGGTGCCCCGGTCAAGCAGCTTGAAGAGTTCACCGCGCCAGAAAAACTCCAGGAGTACCGCCTTGCCGTACTGAAGGGCAATCACGAGACATACACGCTCGACCGTCACTTCCAGGACACGTACTTCCTGCCCAACGAAATTGATGACACCGCGAACTACTTCTTCAACTACAACAACGTCTTGTTCATCGGGTTGGACGGCAACCGCGCATCCAAGGCCGACATCGACGTCCACGCGAAGTTTGTCAACGAAACGATCGCCGCACATGGTGCCGACGCTGACTGGGTGATCGTCGGTATCCACCACGCACCGTTCTCCCAGGGCACGCACTACACCGACAAGGATGTCGTCGAACTACGCAACTCCTTGACCCCAAAGTTGTCCGAAGCCGGTGTGGACCTGGTGCTTAGCGGCCACGACCACATTTACACTCGCACGCATCTGATGAACGGTGTCGACCCTGTCATTCCCGCTGGCGCATCGAAGTCCGGCGACATTCTTATTCCGGAAAACAACGAGGTCCTCTACGTCACCTCCACCACGGCAACAGGTGGCAAGTACTACGACTTCCAGGACGAAAACGGCACAACCCACCCGAATGTCCGCGAAGAAAATGTTACTGACCTGGCACACAAGTCCACCGCACGCTGGCGCCAAGACTACAACCCGGACTACACCAGCATTGACGTCTCGTCTGAGTCGCTAAAACTGACGACGTACAACATCAACACCCCGTACGTGGTGGATCAGGTCACCCTGCTGAAGAAGGACGCCACACAGGAGGAACCGCCGCAGGAAGAAGCACCGACGACGACTGAAAAACCAAGCGCGACCACGACGAGCGCCGCGAAGCCGACCACGCTCACTTCGGTGTCCACGGTGACGTTGACGGAAACCTCGACGATTACGTCCCCATCTCCCACCGTTGTGGAAACCACCAAGGTTGTCCCCACGACGGTGAAGCAAACCGTCACGCCCACCACAGAGAAATCCGGCGCCGACACCGGGAACACTCCGTCTGAGAACGACGCCAACAACGGCTCTCACGAGACCACTGAAACCGACGCATCCGGCTCCAGCACGACCGGCATCGTCCTGACGGTGTTGGGCATCCTGTTCGGCCTCATCGCTGCCATTATTGCGGTGCTGGTCAACCTGAACCCTCAGTTCGTCCAAGACATCCGCCACAAGTACGGGATCTAAGGGCTACTCCGCTGCACGGGCACTGACACGCTCAGCCCACCGATAGATAATGTTCTGTTTATCTCGGCGCAGCGTGTCGTGGCCGAGGACCAACCCCTCGTTCATCCGCCCTGCAGCAGCAAGGTGCTTCTGCCCCACCAATGTGCCGTCTGGGTGGATGTGCAGGGCGCTAGTGTCTGCATAACGCATCCCGACACCACGCTCGACGAGATCCCCAATGAGAGTTCCGTCGACGACTCCGGCAGGTGCGTTCACGGCGTCAATCACGACTGTTGCGCCGACCTCCTTGGCCACTTCGGTCAAATCGTCTTCGCCACGGTTGAAGACGTCGGTGCGGATCCGGTTGTCGTCGATAAGCGCGAGCATCTCCACCGCCGATTCAACAGGTGGGCCGGTAGCAACGCGCCCGAGTGTGCTCATGAAATCGTCGAACTCGGAGCCGCCAAGCGATTCTCGGCCGCCGAAGGACGCGCGCTGGATGAGCGCATCCTCGGTGTCGCGAAACGCCAGCGCCACAGCAAGCGCCGACGTCCATGGTCTCTCCCCTTTTGCAGCAGCGACGGATGTGCGAAATTCCGTCACTGGATCCCCGGTGAAGTCCTCACCGTTGATCACCGCTTGAATATCCTCACGCGCACCTTCCCCACCGACGATCGCGAGGATGGCTTCTGCTGACTCCGTCAGAATTTCCTTGAGCTCTTCAAGCGACTGGCACTGCAGAATCGCCCGGTCAGCTTCCGCAATAACGGGTTGGGCCTGGCGCGATTGCTCCTCGTCGAGGTAGGCCTTGACCTCCATAAAACGGCCCGATCGGGTCACTGGGTAAAACACTTTCGCCTTTGCGTAGCGCACGACATCGATAAAGGTCAGCGCTGCTCCGCGCACGAGCGCGATGTCATCGGATGTGACCGAATCCAGATTGCTTGCCGGGTACGCCGGGGCGATTACACGAAGATCCCCGAGATCCTGATGAGCAAGCGAGCCTGGCCAATCATGCGCGTGCCCTGTCACCATGAGTACTTCGTCGAACTGCTCGCCGTCCACTTCAACGCCATTTCCCACAGGGGTTACGTCCTGTACTCGAGTGATGCGGAAATCAAGCGTGCACTTTGCTGGCAAGTTCGTCCGCAAGGCTTCCCACGAAGCATCCAAGTGCTCGCCTACGCGTCGTCGTGGAGGGAACTGCCCTTCTAACTCGTCGTTTGGATCTAAGGGCCCCAGGTGGGTCTCCACAATGGATTTTGGGGCGTTGAGGATCCACTGCTCCGGAACCGAGGCACCAAACGCTCCTGGTGCTGAAATTTCTTCCATCGGTGTCTCGTTAAACACCGTAAGTTCGATGGCTGCTCCACGCTGCCCCGCACGATCAATGAGCTCTTCTGCAGCCCACAGCCCACGGGGGCCTGCTCCGATGATGGCAACTTTCATTTCCTACGCCCCTTTGCGGAGTACTCGTCGAGCGTTGCTGCTGCCCACTCGAAATCGGCACGGCGTATGCCGCGACGCGCGTCGCATTCGCCAAAAGGTACGCCGGACATGTGCCCCACCTTAGGCGGTGCGGGCTTCCAATCGCTCGACTTGGCGACGAAGCTCCGCACCTAACTGATTGCCCGGCAAGCGTTCCTGAACCACATCGCACACTGAGCGGTACCACCACACCTGCCGCTCTACAGGCGAATTGAAGCGTCCCCAGAGGTCATCCCCGATTGTGTCGAGGTCGGCATGAATGGAGAGCAGGTTGTGCAGTTTGTCTGCCGCTGCGATGAAAACACTGCCTTCCTCGGCTTCGCGAAGATGCGCAAGGTATGCGTCGGCGCGTCCCTGCCAGCTGCCGATGCTGTCCTCTTTGGTCACGCCTCGGACGAGCTCGACGACGCGTTCGCCGAAATCCGCAGCCATCTGCTCTGCGCTGTATTCCTCGGGGACATCTTCGAAAATGTCGTGGAATAGTGCACCGATGAGAACGTCCTCGTCGTCGGTGACTTGAGAAACGAAGTGCATCACGCCAAACACGTGCGATACGTAGGGAATGTCGGTGCCTTTGCGCACGTCATTGCGGTGCGCAAATGCGGCGACGTTGATAGCCCGAATGATTCGCGGTGATACAACCGGCATGTGTTCTGCCATGTACGGCTCCTTTCTGTCGGGAAACACGTCCCACTGTAAAGATGCCGCCGACACGAAAGACGGAACATTCGAACACTGCTGCTAATCGACGACAATCTGTCCCCGCACCCGTACCGTCACCGCTCCACCAACCCAGATGTCAGAGCCGTCGTCACTGATGGTCACACGGCCGTCCCGGCCGAGCGCAGTACCTTGGGAGACCGAGTAAGTTGCCGGCACGTCCCCGCGCGATCGCAGCCACTGCGCCATCGCACCGTTCGCGCTACCCGTCACCGGGTCTTCAAACGTCGGAGTAAAAGCGCGTAACACATACGCCGGATCCGTCCCACCCGTGAGTGCGGCAAATGCAACCTTGAGATCGCTCGATGCCGGTCGTTGTAACGCGAGAAGGGTTTCTACGCTATCCAGCAGTGCCAACCGCCAGCCCGGCCCGTTGTCGCCCCACGCGGCGTCAACGAGCGAACTCTCCCCCACCCCGAACACGTCGCAGATCTCTGCACGTTCGCATGCCGTAAGAGGTGCAGAATTCTTCAGCGGTGGGGTTGCGAACGCGAGCATCGAGTCGCTGATACGCACCTGCACATTGCCAACACCGCACTCTTGGACGACGCCGTCTGAGGCCTTCGGCGTGTTACCCAACTCCAGCCACGCACGCGCCGTGCCCAAGGTCGGGTGCCCTGCGAAGGCGTATTCCTCGGTTGGGGTGAAGATTCGGACCCGGTAGTCGGCCTCGTCGTTAGTGGGTTCGAGCAGAAACGTCGTCTCCGAGAAGTTCGTCCAAGCTGCGATCCGCTGCATCTGCTCAGTGGTCAGATGGTCCGCCCCGCAGATCACCGCGAGAGGGTTTCCCGTGTAGGCACCGGTTGAGAACACGTCGAGTTCGAAGAAACTAAGGGAAGTCACTGAACCTACGCTACCAATGCGAAAACCTCCGACCCGGAATCCGGATCGGAGGTTTTCTCCTTGTACCCCGTACGGGATTTGAACCCGTGTTACCGCCGTGAGAGGGCGACGTCCTAGGCCGCTAGACGAACGGGGCGCGCTCGCTTTTTGCGACTTGCTAACAATAAAGGAAACTCCCCAATATCAACAAATCAGCACGTCAGACGCTAAAAACTACTCCACACCAAGCGCTGGTCCGAGCGTGTCCCAACTTGCCACTAACTCACGTCGGAACAAGCCGAAGTTGTGCGTCCCTTCCTTGAACTCGTACCAATCCCGGTCGATGCCATTGCGTCGTGCCTCTGCGATGAAGTGCAGCGAACACGCATACGCGAGTTGCTCATCAGGCACAAGAAGTGGCTCGGGCGAATCGACGACCTCAACGTCAAGCTCCGACGGCAAACCACGTGAGGCCGACAGAAAAATCTTCTTCCCCTTGAGCCCCTGAACATTGCGCATGGGCGAGTGGGCGGCCCACGCCGGATCCCAGGAGCTGCCCCACATCTGTGCTGGGTCGCCCTTATTAATGCGCACGGTGCCGCTGGCGAAGGCCTGTCCGACAAGCCCAGTTGTCGACGGGCAGGAGGAATATGTTCCCGCAGCGACAAACCTGTCTTCCAAGGTGGCGATGTGCAGGGCTGGCCCACCGGACATCGAAAGGCCTGCGATGGCGTCGCGGCCGGTGCCGTGGAAG
>NZ_KV833343.1:97382-165148 GCF_001837615.1 Corynebacterium sp. HMSC070H05 | reverse complement strand
GAAGTGCTCGTCGATAAGCGGCGGCAGCTCCTTGGTCAGATACGTCGTCCACTTGTAACTGCCGTGCTTGTCGTGCGTTCCAGCCCAGTCGGCCTGCTGCGAGCCGATAGAGCCGCGCGGAGTGACCACATTGATGTGCTTGTCTGCGAAGAACTCAGAAGCGCGACCATCTTTCCACCACGGGGTCACCATTCCACCACCTGCGCCGCCCAGAAGGTAGAACGTCGGGCGCGGATCGGTGTTCTCAGGCCCGCCTTCCGGCAAGATGATTTCGTTTTCAATCTCGCGGCGCATCGATGGCGAGTAGACCGTGAGCACCCACACGTTGTCCTGCAAGTGCTCCAGTTTGCGGAACTGCGCAGGCGGCGCGTCCGGATCCGGGAACGTTTGGTCCACCACCGTGCTCGAGCCAAGTGACTGTGCCGCCCGGGAGCTGCCCTCGAACACAAAGCGTCCGAACAGCAGGTGGCCGAAAATACCGCTCATCATCGCGCCGATCAGGATGATCGGTATTGCTAGCGGCGGAGTATCCGGCCCAATCTGACGGAAGCCGTTGATCAGCGATGATCCCGTCCATCCAGGTGCTTCTTGCTTTTCGACGAGCCCAAGGCTCTCACGTGATTCCACCGCCGGTGCTGGCGTGGCGACGAGCAAGCTCACTGACGTAGTGGCTGCACACAGGGCCACACCGCGACGAATCATTGGTTTCACACGCCAAACTGTAGCCCAACAGCTGTCACGAACTCGACCCTGACGATTCTGACGAGCCTGACGAGCCTGACGAGCCGCGCTGCCCCAAAGGTTGTGGCGCTTCGCTTGGCAGCGGCGACTTTGTCACCGGTGTTTCGCGCTCAAACGGCTCCACATTCAACGCCGGACCGATAACGCGCCAGCTCTCACGCATGGACTTTTCAAAAAGCCCCCAACTATGTGTGCCCTCCACCTGTGGGTACCACTCCACATCCAAGCCTGCCCGCTTGGCTTTGTCGGCGAAATAGGCAGAGCACGCATAGGATGCCGCCTCAATGGTCACAGGCGGGCCAATGCGCTCCGATGATGTCTTCGACGCATCGATCGCGCCAGGTACCCCCTGGGCAGCGGCGATAAACAGCGCAGTGTCCCGCAATGCATCCAGGTTCAACACCGGCGAATGCGCCCGCCAGGCCGGGTCGCTCGACATGCCCCACATCTTCTTCGGATCAGCGCCATTCATCTTCAGCGCTTCACGCACGTAGGTGTCCCCCAGCATCCCGGTTGTGGCCGGGCACCCCGAGTAGGAGGCCGCGGCGGCAAAGCGCTCCGGCGCGATGGACGCGATGTTCAGCGCCGGCCCTCCGGACATGGAAATGCCGGCGATGGCGTCGTGGCCGGTGCCGTGGAAGTGCTCGTCGATAAGCGGCGGCAGCTCTTTGGTCAGGTATGTCAGCCACTTGTTTCGCCCTGTTGCTTTATCTTCGCGATACCAGTCAGCCTGCATCGAGGACACCGACCCAATCGGTGTAACCACGTTGACCAACTTGTCCTGGAAAAACTCCTGGTAGTCCGAAGAATTACGCCACGACCATCCGTTCGCGGCACCGTCGGCCCCCATAAGAAGGTAGAAGGTCGGGCGCGGGGTGTCGTTGTCAGGACCGCCGGGAAGAATCACCTCGTTTTTCACTTCTTTGCCCATGGCGTGCGAATAGACGACGACCTCGTAGACGTCGTTTTCGATGTGCGTTAGGGACTTCAACTCGGCCGGACGCGCGTCCGGGTCTGGGAACGTATCGCTCAGCTGGTACGAACTGAACCCTCCGGATGAGCCGCCGACGCTGGAGCCTTCGTACATGGACGAGCCGAATACTCCCCCGCCGAGCGTCGTGAGAAACAGTGCCGGCACCGCAAGCAACGGAATCGTGGAAAACAAGCTAGACGCCGCCATTGGGACGCTGAGCGCGTCGATCACGCTTGAGCCAGTTTGACGCGCTCTGCCACTTAGAAACGACGGCAACAACCACAACATAGACACAAGGTACCTGCCGGGAAGGCTCGAACGCGAAAACCTCCGACCTGGCGAACCAGATCGGAGGTTTTCTTCTTGTACCCCGTACGGGATTTGAACCCGTGTTACCGCCGTGAGAGGGCGACGTCCTAGGCCGCTAGACGAACGGGGCATTAGGACACAGAACGTAATTGCTCTGCAGCTGGCCTACCAGGACTCGAACCTAGAATGACGGTACCAGAAACCGTAGTGTTGCCAATTACACCATAGGCCATTGTTTTTCAGTTCTGACCTGCGCTTTCCGTTTCCGTTCCGCGCTGTCTGCCTGAACAACATGGAGTACTATAACCATGAATCGCTATGTGTACCAAATCCGCAGGCCACCGCATAGAAACGCGGTGGCCTAAACGTACGAAAACAACAGCGTTGTAGTTCCTACTCCGTCGCGCTCCTACTCCGCAGCCTGGTACGGCGTAACGGCGCGGGCAGCCTTGAGACGCTTCAGCGTGGACTCACGGCCAAGCAGGTCCATGGACTCGAACAGCGGCGGGGACACCGCGGCACCAGTGGTGCCCACGCGCAGGGCGCCGAATGCGACACGCGGCTTGAGCTCGAGGTCCTCGATCAGCGCCTTGTTCAGCGCTGCTTCGATGTTCTCGGTGGTCCACTCCCCCTCACCGATCGCCTCAAGCGCTGCAATACCGGCATCCAAAGGCTCGACGGCGGTGTCCTTGAGGTTCTTCTTTGCGCTCTTCTCGTCCAGCACCAAGTCATCGTCCGCGATGACAAGGAACTTCAGCAGGTCGTACGCATCGGAGAGCACCTTGATACGGGTCTGCACGAGATCCGCCGCAATGGTGAACTTGTCTTCCGGGTAATCCGCTGGGAAGTCGGTGTACTCGGTGAAGTACTCGCGCAGGCGGTTTCGGAAGTCTTCCGGCTCAAGCAGGCGAATGTGGTCGGCGTTGATTGCTTCAAGCTTCTTCTGGTCGAAGCGGGCCGGGTTACCCAGCACGTCCGAGACGTCGAAGGCCTTGACAAACTCGTCGACAGAGAAGATGTCCTGATCCGCAGAAAGCGACCAGCCCAGCAGCGCGAGGTAGTTGATCATGCCTTCTGGGATGATGCCGTTGTCGCGGTGGTTAAACAGGTTGGATTCCGGGTCACGCTTGGAAAGCTTCTTGTTGCCCTGGCCCATCACGAACGGCAGGTGGCCGAACTCGGGGGTGAAATCCGTAATACCGATACGCTTCAGCGCCTCGTAAAGCGCGAGCTGACGTGGCGTGGAGGACAGCAGGTCCTCACCGCGCAGGACGTGGGTAATACCCATGAGCGCGTCGTCGACAGGGTTGACCAGCGTGTACAGCGGCGCGCCGTTGGAGCGGGCGACAACGTAGTCTGGCTGGGTTTCGGACTTGAAGGTGACCTCACCGCGCACAAGGTCGTTCCAGGTCCAATCCTGGTCCGGCATGCGAAGGCGCCAGACCGGCTTGCGGCCTTCGGCCTCAAAGGCGTCAATCTGTTCCTGGGTGAGGTCACGGTCAAAGTTGTCGTAGCCCAGCTGCGGGTCGCGGCCTGCGGCCTTGTGACGCTCCTGGACCTCTTCGTTGGTGGAGTACGCCGGGTAGACCTCGCCGGCCTCGATGAGCTTGTTCAGCACATCGGCGTAGATGTCAGAGCGCTGCGACTGACGGTACGGCTCGTGCGGGCCACCGACGTTGATGCCTTCATCCCAGCCGAGGCCGAGCCACTCGAGCGACTCAATAATCGCCTGGTAGCTCTCTTCGGAGTCGCGGGCGGCATCCGTGTCCTCGATACGGAACACGAACTTGCCTCCGGAGTGCTTGGCTTGCGCCCAGTTGAACAGGGCGGTGCGGACCATGCCCACGTGTGGGGTTCCGGTCGGCGACGGGCAAAAGCGAACGCGCATATTGGGGTTTTCAGTCATGGGGCAATCGTAGCGCGCCATATGCATTGCGCTTGTCGACGCCCAACCGCCCCGGCGCTCACCGCCCAGGATCCAGCAACATATCGCGTTACTTCGGGTTGCGCATGAGGAAGCGCCACATTTCGTCTGCTGCAGACGGCGAGTACCACCAGAAGTGGTTCGAGCCATGCACCTTGATCACTTCCACGCCCTTGCGGCAGTTTCGCGACGACACCCGAGTCGCATTGTTGCCTGCCGGGCGCGAATCAACTCCCCCGAAGCACCCGTTGCGGCGCTCGTAGGATTTAAACAGCTCCGGCACCGGCAGCACTTGCTGGCCTCGTCGAGTAGTGCCGTGGTACGGGGTGAGTGTGTCGTTGGTGCCGTGAATGGCCATGAACGCGACCGGCAGGTTCTGGCAGCCACGGTTCACCGGGGCGTAGTACGCGCCGGACACGCCAGCAACGCCAGCAAACAAGTCCGCCATGTGGCAGGCGGAGACTGCGGCCATGCCGCCACCGGTGGACATGCCGGTGGCGTAGATCCGGCGTCGATCGATGTTGTAGTAGCGCTGGACGTCGTTGATCATTGCGCGGACAAAGGCGATGTCTTGGCCTGGACGTGTCGCTGCGGTTGCGGATCCCTCCCACGATGCTCCGATCGCGCGCGGGTAAACGATGATCGCGTCGCGGCCGACAGATGATTCACGCAGGCGTGAATAGTTACGAAAATTCTCCGTGGAGTCCTGGTAAGCGGAGTACCCCACCATGACTGGGGTGGGACGTGCAGGGTTGTACCCTCGCGGCACCCAGACGAGGTAGCTACGTCCCGCTACACGGACCTCGCCGTTGGCCCCGTTTGCCACCGGCGCCGGCGCTTGGGGCGCCCACGCACCGGGGAGATTCGGCGCGGGAATTTGCGGGGCGGGAACTGGGTTGATCGGCAACGATGAGCCTTGCGGCAGGGAGTCGTTGGCCATCTGGACAAACTTGTTCCACTCAGCATTTGCCTGGTTGACCGCGTTTGTAACTGCCTGATTCGCCTGCGAAGACAAGTCTTGCGCCTGTGCAGGGACAGGAGTGACCACCCCAGCGGCGATCATGAGCGTTGCCACGCTTCCTGCCAGTGCTTTACGGATCCGCCCAACCCGTTTCACACCAACTGCCACATTGTTACCATTTTTCACACAGGCAACAATAAATCTGGGGTATATCCGAAGCAACTGATCCGACCGCACCTTTTTGCACGCCGCCGGTTAGAGTGTTTGCCCATGTCCGTCAACCCGCTTGCCGGCCCTCCATCCGGCCGCCCCGACACTGCGCCCGATTTTCTCCTTTCGCGCGCAGAAGGATCGGTCCGCACTCAAGGCGCCACCCGCACGTTTAGCGACGCCTGGGAAGCGAACAACGCGCTAGAGCGCGGCGAGGTGGAAATGGTTGTAGGTGCGCTCCCCTTTGACCAGGACTGCCCAGCGGCGCTCACTGTGCCAGAGCACATCATTCGGGAGCCAGGCCCGCTAGAGCCGCACCCGTATTACCGGATTGGCGCAGGTTCTCGCCTTCACGCAACGCTTATCGACGTCGACCCTTCCCCCGAGGAACATCTTCGACGCGTTGAGGCCGCAGTGGGTACTATCCGCAACTCCCTGTTGGACAAGGTTGTGCTTGCCCGTGCGGTAGACATCGCCTTCGACCCGCCCGTTGATCCACGCCTCGTCGCGGCCAGGCTGATCGATCTGTCCTACACGCACGACGGTTTCATCGCGGACCTCACCCCATCTGGCCGCACGGGACATTTCCTAGTCGGCTCCTCCCCCGAAGTCCTGGTGCGCCGCCGTGGCAACAAGGTGACCTCCTATCCCCTTGCAGGTTCGGCAGCACGTGTACCGCACGATCCGGCGGCGGACCGCGCCGCAGCGGAGGCACTGGCGTCGTCGCAAAAGGATTTCGACGAACACCGCTTCGTTGTCGAGCACATCCGCGAGGTCCTCGAGCCACTTTGCTCTGACCTGCAGATTTCAGAGCGCCCAATCCTAGAAAAGACCAGCGAGATGTGGCACCTTGCCACACCGATTAGCGGCACGTTGAAGGAACCGGCACCAACAGCGCTGGATCTGGCAATGCGTCTCTACCCCACCCCTGCTGTGTGCGGCACCCCACCCGCCGCCGCAGAAGCCCTGATTACCACCGCCGAATCGGATCGCGGTTTCTACGCCGGCGCGGTCGGATATACCGATGCCGCAGGTGATGGCGAATACATGGTTGCCATCCGTTGTGCGGAGGTCAACGGCGACGGCACACACGCCCGCGCCTGGGCCGGTGGCGGGCTCACCGCAGACTCCGACCCACAGGCCGAACTCGACGAGACTTCAGCCAAACTGCGCACGATCATGCGCGCGCTGGGCCTGTAAACACGGCCCAAAAGCGAGCCTGCGTTCTAGGCGCGCTCGACGGGGTTGCCCAGTTTGCCGATACCTGGGATCTCAACCTCGATGTAGTCGCCCGGAACCATCTCTGCGGTACCCGCCGGCGAACCGGTTGCAATGACATCGCCCGGCAGCAGAGTAAAGGACTGGGAGACCCACTCCACCATCTCTCCAACCGACTTGATCATCTGGTTCGAGTTGGAGTCCTGCTTGGTCTCCGTTTTACCGTCGTGGGTGTGGTGCGCCTTGATCGGCAGGTTGGCAAAGTCGAACTTATCCAGGTCCGTCTCAATCCAAGGACCGAGCGGACCGAAGGTGTCCATGCCCTTGGCGCGCGCCCACTGACCGTCCGCGAACTGGAGGTCACGCGAGGAGACATCGTTGATGATGGTCACGCCACGGATCACAGACTTCCAGTCCTCAGCCTTGACGTTTTTGCATGGAACGCCAACGACGAGCGCCAGCTCGCCCTCAAACTCGACGCCTGTGGCGAACTCCGGGATCTTAATAGCGGCACCAGGGCCAATCACGGCGGTCGACGGCTTGATAAAGATTGTCGGCGGCAGGTGCTCGGCGGATTGCTTGAACACCTCAGCTACGTGGTCCGCGTAGTTGCGTCCCACAGCGACGATCTTCGACGGTAGCGTCGGTGCAAGCAACCTCACCTGGTCAAGGTCGTATTCTTTGCCGGTGTACTCCGGCGCACTAAACGGCGTGCCCTTGATCGCCTTTGCGGTCGTTCCCGCATCGTCGATAACGGCGAACGTCATTCCTTCAGGTGTTGCAATTCGTCCAAAACGCATGTGATCGAGCATACAACCCCACTGTCATTGTGGCGCATTTGGGATTCACTGACGTCTACTGCGCGCTCAGCGCCAGGTACAACTCCGCGCACGCGATCGCGTCGGTAAGCGCGTTGTGGTTCGCGTAGTCGGGCAAATTGTAGCGCTGTCGCACGCGCGCAAGCCTGAGGTCCTCGCCGCGCGGATACGTACCCATGCGCTCCATGTGTCGCCGCTCCATCGCGAAGGTATCCACTACCTCGCTCTCGCGCAGGCCCCATCGCTTGCCCTTGACATCTTTTTGCAGCTTTGCGACGAAACCTAGCTCCATCTGCGCAAAATGGGCCAACAACTTGCGTCCTTCAAGGGCACGATCAAACGCGTCGAGTACTTCGGCAGCGACGACGCCTTTGTTCGCAATATCATCGTCAGTCACCCCGTGAAGCGTCACAGTATCGCCAACTTGGGCACCTGCGAGAACGAAGTACTGTGCCTGTGATAGATCGATCACACGGCCGTCGACGGGAACCCAACCGATGGAGACCATCTCATGCTTCTCCGGCTTGAGTCCGGTGGTTTCGACGTCGACGGCCAGCAGGGCGTCGTCGTTAAGCACCCGCGCTTTCGGTCGAAAGAACATCTCACACCGCCCGCGTCGGGTACTTCGACGCCAGCGCGTTCTGCAGCGACTTGATCACACCGAACGCATCGCGCAACGCGGCCCGATCCAGGGATTGCAACTGCTTCGGATCAATGCGGTAGTTCGGCTCCTCCCCGGCGCGCACCTGCTGCGACTGGTGTTTCATGACAAGGTCCGAAAGGTACTCGTAAGCGTCTGCCAGATCCGACGCTCCCTTCGTCGATACCGCCTCGCCGGCAGAGGCACGCAGGCGTGTAGGCGTATCCACCGCACTGACACCGGCCACGATGGAGTACAACCGAGCCATCTGCACCACAGCGGCAGTACCACCGCGTTTGATGTCTAGCGTGTTCGCATACTCGCCGTCGCGCTCAAGCACGAAGCCACGGAAAAAGCCCACTGGAGGCTCTCGGAACGTAGCCAGAGCTGCCAAGTGTGTATGTAGACGGCGCGACCCGCGCGCCGACGACAACGCCGCCTCATGCACCTCATCAGCCAGCGAGCGCCACCCCTCGCCTGAGCCGAAGATCGCGCGGAAATCGAAAAATACCTGCGCGTGCAGCAACGCGTTCGGATCAGGTGCAGTGACCCAAGTGTGGAACATGCGCGACCACTGCGACTGCGTCATGCGCCACTTTGGGTTCGACGCCATCATCTCCCCCGGGCATAACGCCTGACCTGCATGCGCGAGACCCTCGCAGACAAACTGTGTCAGCGCGATGAAGTACTCCCCATGTGTTTCTTCGTCGTAACTGTCCGCGAGGACCAACGCGTTGTCTTGGTCGGAGGCTGGCCCCATCTCCGCGCGAGCCTGACTGCCTACCGCGACAAAGGCGTACGGCACCGGTGCTGGCCCCAGCTGCTCCTCCGCTAGCTCGCCTAGACGGCGAGCGATGGAATCCGCAATCGATGTCAGCAGGCGCTGTGTCTCAGCAGCGGACGCGCCTCGCTCAAAGAACCGCACAGCCACGTTTGCCGCGGCATCGTAGGCTCCCTCGAGCTCCTCGTACGTACTCTGCTGCACATCTGCTGCCAAGTAGATCGGGTCTGCTTGCAGCAGGCGCATGATGTCAAATGAGGTCAGCACACCGCACACACCTCCGGCGCCTTCAACCGGCAGGTGGTGGATCCCCAACTCGCTCATCGCGAGCATCGCCTCGAACACCAACGCTGTTTCCGGGATGGTGCGCACTGGTGAGGACATCACATGTGCAATAGGCCGTGACGGGTCCACTTGCGCTGCGACAACGCGAGAACGCATGTCCTTGTCTGTGAGGATGCCGATCTGCTCACCTCCGACGACGACGAGGCAACTCGCATCGTGCTCGTTCATCACACCGGCAGCGTGCGCGATTGGTGCAGTTGCGTCACAGGTGACGGCAGGGCGGCCGTCGACAATATGCGCAATGGGCGTACGCAGCACACTCGCCGTCCCCCCATCACGCACCTCTTCCGCTGCCACTTTGAGACGACGAGACGCCGATTCAAAGAACCTGTGCAGCTCAGGATGCGCATCGAGCAGGCCTGTGAACACCTCGCGCGGCAGCATGAGCAACACGCTGTCTTCCACCGCTTCCATCACATACTGCGATTCACGCGGACCTACCAGCGTGGAGTAGCCGAAGTTCAGGCCTGTATCGCGACGGTCCAGCAGCAAGTTGTCATCGCTGACGATGTCAACCGCACCCGAGCGAATGATGTACAGCGTGTCGTTGGGCTGGCCGAGATCCACAACGACTTGACCGCGGCGCACATAGGTGATCCCCATCTGTGCGGGCAGGGCCCGGATCTTCTCTTCAGGGAGGCTTGAAAACGGCTCGTGCTGGGCCAGGAAGCCGTAGACCTCGTCCAATTCCACGCTCATGCCCGAAGCCTAGCGTGAGCACGACCCCCACACGGCGAATTTTTGGAAAACTACTGGTAGCTCACAAACCACGGGCGAGGATTCACGTCGGCATAGGTCTGCTCCGGAGTAAACATAGGAGAGTCCTCGTCGATAAAGTTCTTCCACGCCATGAAGTAATTCGGGTCCAACCCCTGACGCAGGATGTTCCACGTGTCGAACTTCTGCTCCGGCAGCCCATGACC
The DNA here is from genome assembly GCF_001837615.1 of Corynebacterium sp. HMSC070H05. Classification (NCBI taxonomy): domain Bacteria; kingdom Bacillati; phylum Actinomycetota; class Actinomycetes; order Mycobacteriales; family Corynebacteriaceae; genus Corynebacterium; species Corynebacterium sp. HMSC070H05. The sequence goes on along the minus strand of NZ_KV833343.1, from coordinate 155,305 downwards.
GTCCGCGTGAAGGACCCATGCAAGTTCCGGCTGCCCGGTGACAATGTTTTCGCGGTCCGGGTACATCCCGACCTGGAACTGGTGCAGAATCAATGCCTTCTGTGGCAGGTTGTTGTCGCGGACAAGCGCTGCAAGCCAGTCGGCGACCTCATTGATTTCGGCTGCGGTTGCGCTACCGATACGCGAAAGCGGCTGCTCACCAGGGTTTAGCTTCCATTCCGCATCAAGTGCCAAGCCAACGTTCGGCTGCTTGAGCAGCTCCTCGTAGATCTTCGCCTGCTCCAAGAAGTTGCCTTGGCCCGGCTGCAGGTCGATTACGGCGTAACCACCTGCGTCCACGATGGCATCCACATACGGGGCGATATCTTCCATCGGCGTCTCGTTGGAGTAGTTACCGTCATCGCCCGGGAACTCCGATGCCACCGACGCAATGACCTCGAAGGCAGGAATGATCGGCTGATCCTCCAGCGGCTCGTACCAGGAGGCGTATTGCTTCGCCAGTTCAACTGCTGCGGCAGGGTCCTGCTCCCCCATCACTCCGAGCTCTGGGCCGTACGGATGGCCGTAGAGCGCAATCATGCGCCGGCCTGGGAACACCAGTCCGCCGCCACCAGGCAGTTCACCATTGGCGGCGAGTGCTGCACGCGCACGGAAGTTCTCGTTCGAGCCCCACTGGCGGCCAAGCGCGAGCACGTCCTGTTCCATAACATCGCGCATGCTTTGCGACGACGCCCGCGGGTCCGCAGCCGCCAACACCTGCACATCCGCACCTGCTGCGCGAGCTGTGGCCACCGACGCACGCGAGGAGACCGCCGTGGCAAACACTGGCGGCATCTGCAAGCCACGCGGGTTCTTTGCCTCGAGTGCCGCAATCGCCGCCACATCTTCTTCGGCACGCTCGGCTACGACCGGTTCAGTCGCTGCTACCGCGTCGTCATCGCCCGGAACCTCAATTACCCGGGACGCGCCAAGGCGTTCAACCTCAGCATCAATCACGGCGTCGGTGCCATCGAGGCGCACCAGAAGCGGCGCACCTAGTTCCACTGCAATCGCGGCAGCCCGAAGCTGCTGATCGCGATCCTTCGCGGAGACCACCACCGTGTCCGACGACTCGAAGAAGCGCTGCGAGACTTCCACACCCGTGCCGTCGGCGTCCTGAACCACCTCGTCACCATCGGTAGCAAGGGCGTTCTTGGCGCCAGCATCGGACTGAGAGCCCCCACCGAGTCCTCCGTCGCCTGCGCCGCAGCCAGTCAGGGCAAGCGCAGAAACACAGAAAATGGCAAGGGACGCACGTGTGATCTTCCGGGAAGAAACCATGCGCTCGACCCTACGCGAGGGCGTCGACGATGCGCTCACCTACCTCGGTGGTACGCACCGGCGTGTCTCCACGTTGGGTCACGTCGCGCTCGACTGCTTCTTCGATGCGGGCGGCGTTGGTGTCGTCGCCAAGGAAGCGCAGCATCATCGCCACAGACAGAATCATTGCCGTGGGATCAGCAATCCCCTGGCCCGCGATATCCGGTGCAGAGCCGTGCACCGGTTCGAACATGGATGGGAACTCACGTGCAGCATTGATGTTGCCGGAGCACGCCAGCCCCACACCGCCCGCAACCGCACCTGCCAGGTCAGTCAGGATGTCGCCGAAAAGGTTGTCGGTGACAATCACGTCGTAGCGCGACGGGTCCTGCACCATGTAAATCGTTGCAGCATCGATGTGGTTGTAGTCCACCTCGACCTCCGGGAACTCCTGCGACAACTCGTCGACCACGCGCTGCCACAAGCCACCTGCGTTGACCAGCACGTTGGTCTTGTGCACGAGCGTGACCTTCTTGCGGCGCGTCATTGCCAACTCAAACGCGTACCGAGCAACACGCTCAGCGCCGAAATACGTGTTCTGAGAAACCTCGGAAGCAACTTCGTGCGGGGTGCCCTGACGCAAGGTACCGCCGTTACCAGCATAGAGCCCCTCGGTACCTTCACGGACCACAACAAAGTCGATCTCACCAGGGTTTGCGAGCGGGCTCGTCGACGATGGGTAGAGCTTCGACGGCCGCAGATTGACGTAATGGTCCAACTTGAAACGCAGCGGCAGCAGCAGGCCGCGCTCGAGCACACCCGCAGGCACGCGCGCCGGGTCGCCGATCGCGCCGAGCAGAATCGCATCGTGTTCGGCGAGGCTTTCCAAGTCCTCGTCCGTCAGCAGCTCGCCGTTGCGCAGGTAGCGGCGCGCTCCGAGGTCATATTCGGTGGTCTCGACGTCATCGCGCACAGCATTGAGGACCTTGAGCCCCTCCGCCATAACTTCTTGGCCGATACCGTCGCCAGCAATCACCGCGATTTTCATATTCTGGGACACCTTTCTCACTGTGTAGACTCTGGCGCCCACATTAGCACTCCTTAGCGCTTGGGTTTAACGATTCCGCTCCGACTGACGGATACGAAACGCCAACTCCTCACTCGAGCCGAATTGCGCCCCCAGCGCAATAAGCGACTTATCAGAAAGCCCCGCCATGGCGAACAACGTCGCTTCCGCTTTCCGCGGATCCGGCAGCGGCACGATCTCCACCGCGGCACCGTAACTCCTCGCATTCGCAATCGCGGGTATCGACGACTGCCACGTGGCCACCACCTTCGGCGACATATGCGCATCCCGGCGCGATTGGACGGGAAACGGTTGCGCTTGGGCGCCGGGTTTAGCCACGGGATCTGCCCAGGTAGCACGTAGCCAAGTGGGATCGCTACCGTTGAGTTCGGCGACTGCGCGGGCACTGTCAGCAGGGTCATCGATAGTGCGTTCAACGAAGCGCAGCGAAGTCATCTCGCCGAGCGCGCGCATCCCACCGGGGTCGCGTCGGATACGTACTGCACCAGATGCGGGAGCCATAGCGACATCACCGACAGTTAAGACGGTCACCGTGTGCATGTCGGCGATCATGGAGACGTATTCGGCGTGGCGTGCTCCGTCGTAGACCATCATCGGGGCATGTGCGGTCACTGCGATGGAGGCTGCGCGAAGTTGCGCCTCCGGGGTGTCGTCGGAAAGCACGAGCGTTTCGGAGCGCGGGAAGAACAACTTCGCGGTTTCCATGCCAAGTGGGTCGTCGAGCACCACCGGGTGAGGCTCAAACGTTTTGGAGACATGCCCTGCGACGTTGACGCTACGGGCGCGATCGTAAGGGCCAAGTTGGACATCCGGAGTGCATGCGGCGAGCAGTACGCCCGCCGATAGCACGGCAAGCGATGCGTACCCGGAATGCTTCACCGGTCCTCCTTCGTGTCTCTCCCCTGTGCTGTTCCTATTCTGCGTCGTCGCACAATCCTTCGTCGCTGAGAACGTTGCGGTCCATCGCGTATTCAATCATGCCGATGAACCGTTCACGACGATCAGCGATAAATCGCTCCCAGTTAGATGTCAGCAGTGCTTCTGGGTCGACTTCGTGGCTTTCGAGCAGGGCGTCAAAGTCATCGTCGTCAAGCAGCGACTTGGACTGCAGCCTGGGCAGGTAGCGTTTCGGCTCGTTTTGCTCAATGACGACCTCGGTACGACGGCCCATCGGCGTGCGGTTGAGCACGCTGTCGGCCAGCTGCTCGTCGACACCGAATTCGCGCAGGTACTCCCACGGGAAGATCTGGCCGAAGCGAGGTTTCAGTTCGGCCACTGTGGATTTGTCGAAGTGCTCTCCAGTGCGCCAGTCACGCGCGCCGCGTGCCATCAGTAACGAATACAGCCCACGGTAGATCCCACTGTCCGCGGTTGCGGTATAGAGACGGGATTCGTGGAAACGTGCATCGGCGACCGTACGTGGCTCGGCGTCGGTCTCTCCGCAGACCCACGGGATGACTTCAGAGACGTCTACGCCGATGCGGATTGTCGGCGCGTGCGCGGCATAAAGCTCACCGAACACGCCGCACCAGAACCAACGGTTGAGCCTGTCACCGACTTCCTTCTTTCCTGCAAGTTCGGGACGTTCGGCCAGGCGCGCAAGCATAACCGCGAGCGGGATGAGTTGCGCAGGGTAAGGGACTTGATCCGCAGCGACGATACGTCGCTCTTGCAGGAACTGGGCGACCGCAACGAACCCGCGGGCCATCTCATCGGCGTGTGCACGGTAATCCTCGATCGTGATGTTGAGGATGTCACCACGGTGGCCCAAAGCAGGCCCCTGCCGACTGGTCAGCAACAGTGACAGTGCACGCAGGAATTCCACACGGCCGATGCCCTTGAGCACGTCATAGCAATCAAACTGGGCTGCGAGTTCTTCCCAGTGGCTAGCCAAGTCGAACGTCGGGTCTTGGGTTGCATATGTCGCGGTAAGGAGCTCGAACACATCCATCTGCACACCTGCTGAGTTAGCAAACGCGAAGATCTGCCCCACTCCCTCTTGTGCAGTATCGCGGTCCAGGCGGATCATTGGAATGTCGTACGCAGGCAGCTCACGCATCACCGCATTGATAAATCGCTTCACGGCAGTACGCACCTCGTCGTGTTGTGCATGTGCCGCCATATCGACGAGGAGATCGTTGCCCTCTTTCCAGAGCAACATCGAAACCGACATCACAGCGTGCTCGATCATGTCATCGCGATTTCGGATGCCACCTGGAATGTCCGGCCCAAAGTGGGATCGGACATTCCCTTCCCCATCGACAGCAAACACGGCTTCCACCGGCATCGGCGTGTGTGCCACCGCCGCTCGTACGTCCACCATGAACTTCCGGGAAATCGGTCGCCCAAGATAGTCCACCGTGCTCACCTCCCCATCACCCTTAAATGCGTGAAAGAGCGACGTGAGGCGCTGTTGGCCGTCGAGAAGCAACAGGCCCGGTTCCACTCCAGCAACATTCACCCCCTCAAGCGGGCGTGGTTTAAAACGCTGCTCCGCGTTGCGAGTATCGAGCGCGAGGAAAGAACCGACCGGGTAGCCACGCAGCACGGAGGTGACCAACGTGCGCACCCGATCCACGTCCCACAGGTATGAGCGCTGAAAATCAGGCAGCTGCAGCTCGCCGCGCTCAGCGCGGGAAAATAGATCCTTGAGCGAATAGCTCGGCGTAGTAAAGCCCATATGCCTTAGCGTAGGACAGAATCAGCACACCGTCTCGTGCTCGATGTGCTCTGGCAGCTCAATTTGCACTGTCGCATGCTCCACACCCAGCCTGTGCAACTCCGCCTGAACCCGATCCAGCAACTGATCGCGGTCTTCTCCTTCCGCCGCCACAATGTGAACCGTTGCAATCACCGACACCCCGTCAAGCGACCACAAGTGCAGGTCATGCAAATCCCTCACCCCAGGCAGTGCACGTAACTCAGCCTCGACTTCCTCGGCGTCAAACCCTTCGGGCACACGCTCCAGCATCACACCCACCGACTCCGCCATGAGTTTCCACGCACGAGGAACAATCAGTCCCGCGATCAGCAACGACGCAATGGGGTCAGCCGCAGTAAAGCCGGTCAACGCGACAATTGCGCCGGCCCCCAGCACGGCGATAGACCCGAACATATCCACCAACACGTGGAGGTATGCACCGCGTACGTTGATCGACTCCTTTTGCTGGGAGTACAAAATCCACGCCGACAACGCGTTCGCCGCAAGGCCGATCGCGGCGATGATCATCATCGGACCCGTATCAATCGGGGCTGGATCCCGCAGCCTGCGCAAGGCCTCGATTGCAATCCAGACGGAGACTGCCAGCACTGTCGCGGCATTAATCATCGCCGCGAGCACCTCGACACGGCGGTAGCCGTAGGTCGCGTATGACGTGGCTGCACGCTTACCGACGAGCACCGCCGCCATCGCAATGATCAGCCCGGCCGCGTCCGACAACATGTGCATCGCATCCGCAAGCAGCGCGACCGATCCCGAAATCACACCTCCGACCAACTCCGCAACAAAGACCGTTGCGGTAACGGCAAGCGCAGCGCCGATCGCCTTCGTCGGCGCGTCAACACGTGCGCCATGAGCATGATCATGATGAGCGTGATCTGAATGGTTGTGCATAACGACAACCATAGGAACACCAACACGTTAATGACAATTTATTGAAAATCGCTGCCGGGATGCTTTCCGCAGCGCTCACGAGGAGAAACGAATCCTTCGCGCCTCCCCGGGGCGAAATCCTGCCGAGCCAAATCGTCATACTTTGTTACAGTGGGCGACCGTTCGCATATCCGAGCACGTCACGGGCGGTTCACCATGAATCCGCCCCGAGCGGCGCGGATAAGTAATAACGAAAGGAATTAGCAAATGACTACCCCGAACCCGAATCAAAACCCGAACGACCCGACCGAGGATGTTCGCGTCGAGCGCACTACCCCTGAGGCTTCGACCACCGCACCGGCGCGTCCGGCTGCTGGCTCCACTGCAGTGACTGACGACGATAACGGTGGCGGCGGATGGTGGAAGTGGCTCCTGGGCATTCTGGCAGCACTCCTGCTTTTGGCCTTGCTGTGGAACCTGTTTACCGGCGACGACACCGAGGGCGACGCCACCGTAGACACCTCCACCACGACTGCAGCCACCGAGGTTGTTAACGAGACCACCACGGTCGAAGACGGCACCGTTACCGAAACCGCACCGGCCGAGGACGCCGCTGGGGACGCCAACACTGACGCCAACGAGGCCGACGCTACCGCGACCGAGACGACAAACGTCGTCGAGGAGGTCATCGACTCCATCGCACCGGAAGGCGCCCAGGAGGAGGCTCCGGCTGACGCACCGGCCACCAACTAATTATTCGGCGCGATCCGACTACCCCGCACCCACTCTCCGGGCGCGGGGTTTGCTCTGCCGTGCGGGCTTGTGCGGGAGAAGCACGACAAAGCCCTCGAATCACATTGATCCGAGGGCTACGTTTACCTGCCGAATTAGCGGGCAGTGTCGGTAAGCGGGTTCTTCACCCAGCTCATCATGTCGCGAAGCTCTGCACCGGTCTTCTCAATCGGGTGCTGTGCAACCTTGTCGCGCAGACCCTCGAGCTCCTTGTTGCCACCCTCAACGTTGGCGACGAGGCGCTTGGTAAAGGTGCCGTCCTGGATATCCTTCAGGATGTCGCGCATACGATCCTTCGCCGAGGCGTCGATGACACGCGGACCAGAGAGGTAACCGCCAAACTCTGCCGTGTCAGACACGGAGTAGTTCATGTTGGCAATGCCGCCTTCGTAGATCAGGTCGACGATCAGCTTCATCTCGTGGAGGCACTCGAAATACGCCATCTCCGGCTCGTAGCCAGCCTCGACCAAGACGTCGAAGCCGGTCATGATCAGGTCCTCGAGGCCACCACAGAGCACTGCCTGCTCACCGAACAGGTCGGTGACAGTCTCGGCCTCGAAGGTGGTCGGGATAACGCCAGCGCGTGCGCCACCGATTGCGGCAGCGTAGGACAGCGCAAGCTCACGGCCGTTGCCCTGCGGATCCTGCTCCACGGCGATCAGGCAAGGCACACCCTTGCCGTCGGCGAAGGTGCGACGCACCAGGTGGCCCGGACCCTTCGGGGCAACCATGCCGACGGTGATGTTGTCTGCCGGCTTGATCAGGCCGAAATGGATGTTCAGACCATGCCCGAAGAACAGGGCGTCGCCGTCCTTCAGGTTCGGCTCGATGTCCTCTTCGAAGATCTTGGCCTGGGAGGTATCCGGGGCGAGCAGCATGATCACGTCAGCCCATGCAGCTGCCTCAGCATTCGTCTTCACATCAAAGCCGGCCTCGCGGGCCTTTTCTGCGGACTTGGAGCCGTCGCGAAGGCCAACAACCACCTCGACGCCGGACTCGCGCAGGTTCTGAGCGTGCGCGTGACCCTGGGAGCCGTAGCCGATGATTGCAACCTTCTTGCCCTGGATCAGGGACAGGTCTGCGTCTTGGTCGTAAAGCACTTCAATAGCCATAGTTCTCGCTTCTTTCTTCATTCTGTGAGACGGGCGTTTCACATTATGACACAGCCGCCTCAGTTTGTGGGTGTTTTTAGTCCAATGGAGCCAAAGTTTTAGCGCCACGCGTCAGCGCTACCGTGCCTGATCGGGCAAGCTCGCGGATACCGAACGTATCCATGACGTCCAAAAACGCCTTCAACTTCGGTGACTCACCGGTGGCCTCAATAACAACAGAGTCCACCGCAACATCGATCACGCGCGCTCGGAACAGGTTGGCAGCGTCCACCACCTGCGGACGTGTTTGATTGTCCGCGTTGACCTTGACCAGCAGCAGCTGGCGGCCGACCGTGGTGTCGTCGTCAAGCTGCTGCACCTTAAGCACCTGGATCAGCTTGTAGAGCTGTTTGACGATCTGCTCGACAGAACGCTCCGTTGCATCGACCACCACCGTCAACCGGTTCACGCCCTCTTTCGACGTCTTCGCCGAAACGAGCGAGACCAGGTTGTACCCGCGACGGGTAAACAGGGCGGTAACACGGGTGATAATTCCGTCAACGTCCTCAACCAGCACTGAAAGCGTGTGGCGAGTGATTGCATCTGGTTGTGTCATTGTTAGTTCCCTTCCTGCTCCGCCGCAGCGGTCTCGATGGCCTCGCTGATTGCCTGCGGCGACTCCGCAGCCGACTCCTCATCATCGAAGAACGGGCGCATTCCGCGCGCATACTCAATGTCACTATTCGACGAGCCCGCAGAGATCATCGGCCACACCTGCGCGTCCTCGCCCACGATGAACTCAATGACCACCGGGCGATCGTTGATCTCACGCGCACGTTGGATCGTCGGCAGCACGTCTTCTTCCTTCGACACCCGGAACGCAACCGCGCCGAGCGCCTCCGACAACTGCACAAAGTCCGGAACGTAGGTTTCCCCACCCAACTTCGTGTGAGAGTAATTACCGTCGTAGAACAACGTCTGCCACTGACGCACCATGCCCAGGTTGCCGTTATTAATCAGCGCAACCTTGATCGGGAAGCCTTCGAGCGCAGCGGTGGTGATCTCCTGGTTGGTCATCTGGAAACAACCATCGCCGTCGATCGCCCACACCTCTGCATCCGGGTGCGCTGCCTTCGCACCGAGCGCAGCCGGAATGGAAAAGCCCATCGTGCCAGCACCACCAGAGTTGATCCAGTGGCGCGGCGTTTCAAAGTCCACAAACTGCGCAGACCACATCTGGTGCTGGCCCACACCAGAGCAGTAAATTGCGTCCGGCCCGGCGGCCTTGGACAGCGTCTCGATCACAAACTGCGGAGCGAGCGTGCCGTCCTCGTTCTTGTCATAACCGCGCGGGAAACGACGCTTCAGATCCTGCAGACGCTCAATCCACGGCTCAATCGACGGCGCCTTGGCCTTTCCGGATTCCTCAAAGTAATCGGTCAGTTCCGACAGCACACGCTTAGCATCGCCCACGATTGGAACGTCCACCGCGCGGATCTTGCCCACCTCTGCAGGGTCGATGTCAGCGTGAATGACCTTGGCGTGCGGCGCAAACGTATCGGTATCGCCGGTCACGCGGTCGTCGAAACGCGTGCCAACAGCGATGAGCAAGTCGGATTCCTGGAAGGAACCCACTGCCGGTACCGAACCGTGCATACCCGGCATACCCAGGTACAGCGGGTGCGACTGCGGGAACGCTCCGAGCGCCATCAAAGTCGTAGCCACAGGGATCCCGGTCGCCTCAACAAACTCGAGCAGCTGCTTGTTCGCATTCGCCTTCACAACACCGCCACCGATGTAAAGCACCGGACGCTTCGCCTGAGAAATCAGCTTCGCTGCCTGGGCAATCTGACGGTTGTGCGGCTTCGTGTTCGGCTTGTAGCCAGCCAAATCGATCTTCGGCGGCCACTTAAACTCAATCTCCGCGTTCTGCACATCCTTCGGGATGTCCACGAGCACTGGGCCTGGACGGCCGGTCGAGGCAATATGAAACGCCGCCGCAAGCGCGAACGGGATCTGCTCCGGGTCGGTCACCATGAAGTTGTGCTTTGTAATCGGCATCGTGATGCCGCGGATGTCCGCCTCCTGGAACGCATCGGTACCCAAAAGCGACGAGCCAACCTGGCCCGTGATCGCCACCATCGGCACCGAGTCCAGGTAAGCGTCCGCGATCGGTGTTACCAAGTTCGTCGCACCGGGACCAGACGTAGCAATGCAAACGCCGACCCTTCCCGAGGCCACCGCGTATCCCTCTGCTGCATGGCCCGCACCTTGCTCGTGGCGCACCAACACGTGGCGTAGTTTCGTTGCCCGATACAGGGCGTCGTAAAGCGGAAGCACCGCGCCACCCGGAAGGCCGAACACAATTTCCGTGCCAAGCTCCTCCAGGCTGCGAACGACCGCGTCCGCGCCTTTCATCCGCTCCGGTCCATTGCTCTCCGTCGACGGGGATGGTTGTGAACCTGCCACCGTTGCACTCCTTGTGTTCGAATTACCTAAAAATAAAAGCCCCCGGCGAGCGGTGTGCTCTCGAGGGCGCTTGTGTCTGCGGCGTGTAAAACGAACCCGCTACGGCAAGCGCCGCGTGGGTACAATAATTACAAGTCGCTGATTGATCACGTACATGACAATAGTGAGCCAGCCCACCCCTCGCGCATTTTTATTCACAGAAATCACGCGTATCGACGACACCCCGGCGCATCCCGTTACTTCCCCCGGCATCAACATGACTAGCATGCCGGGGTATGACAGCCACACAGGGAACGTCCCCGACCACCCAAAAAGTGTTTAAACCAACCCGTGAGCACATCCTCGCCATCGTGCTCGCAACCGGCATCGCACTCATGGGCATCATGTGGGCGCCGAAATATCTCATTTGGCTCCTTCTTATCCCCATTGTGTGGCTCGCATGGGTACTCTGCTCCTCCACCACAGTGGATAACAAAGGAATTAAAACCCGTTACCTCGTTCGCAAAAATGCCTTTCTTCCTTGGGAAGACCTGGCCGGCATCGCTTTCAAGGGAACTTCCGCACGCGTCGCTGCAAAAAACGGCACCGAGTATCCCCTGCCTGGCGTAACGTTCAACTCATTGCCCGCGCTCGCCGAGGCATCCGGAGGACGAATTACAGACGTCATTGCATCCGCCGAGCAAGCAGCAGACGGCAAGTACGAAATCATTGATAAAGACGGCGACCGCATCCTGCTTACCCGCGAGGAATACGATGCCTACCTCGCAGAACACCCCGATCTGCCGGGACCTCGCCCGTCCGCGAACGAACCTAAGGAGTAAACCGTGATCCCCCTTCGCTCACGTGTCACCACCGTTGGCCGCCAAGCAGCCGGAGCCCGTGCCCTGTGGCGCGCTACAGGCACCGGCGAGCACGAGTTTGGCAAACCCATCGTTGCCATCGTGAACTCCTACACGCAGTTCGTGCCTGGCCACGTTCACCTGAAACATGTTGGTGACATCGTGGCCGACGCTGTCCGCGCCGCAGGCGGCGTACCCAAGGAGTTCAACACCATCGCGGTCGACGACGGCATCGCCATGGGCCACTCCGGCATGCTGTACTCGTTGCCCTCGCGCGAGATCATCACCGACTCGGTGGAGTACATGGTCAACGCCCACACCGTGGATGCCATGGTGTGTATCTCCAACTGCGACAAGATCACCCCAGGCATGCTCAACGCCGCAATGCGTCTGAACATCCCCGCCGTCTTCGTCTCCGGTGGCCCGATGGAGGCCGGCAAGGCGTTTTCTGTCGGCGGTGTGACTAAGCCGAAGTCCGATCTCATCGACGCCATCGCGCTTTCCGCTAACAACGACGTCAGCGACGACGAGCTCGACAGTATCGCCAACAACGCCTGCCCCACCTGTGGTTCCTGCTCCGGCATGTTCACCGCTAATTCCATGAACTGCCTCACCGAAGCACTTGGCTTGTCACTGCCGGGCAACGGCACCACCCTGGCAACCCACACCGCACGCCGCGAACTCTTCGAGCGCGCTGGCCAGACCATCATGGACCTTTGCGAGCGCTACTACGGCCAGGGCGACGAATCCGTCCTACCCCGCAACGTGGCCAACGTCCATGCATTCCGCAACGCCATGGCGCTCGACATGGCAATGGGTGGTTCCACCAACACCATCCTGCACATCCTGGCCGCAGCCCAAGAAGGTGAAATCGACTTCGACCTGGCAGATATCGACGATCTGTCACACAAGATCCCCTGCCTGTCCAAGGTTGCCCCGAACGGTGAGGCACACGTCGAGGATGTCCATCGCGCAGGTGGCATCCCAGCCATCCTGGGTGAGCTCCACCGCGCTGGATTGCTGCATGATGATGTGCATTCGATCACGTACTCGTCGCTAAGCCAATGGCTCGCAGACTGGGACATCCGCGGCGGAAGCGCTACCGAGGAAGCGCTCGAGCTCTTCCACGCCGCACCGGGCGGTGAGCGCACCACGAAGGCATTCTCACAAAGCGCGCGCTGGGAAAGCCTGGATACGGATGCGAAAAATGGCGTCATCCACGACGTCGAGCACCCGTTTACCTCCGACGGCGGCCTTGTCGTCTTGCGCGGCAACCTAGCCCCGGACGGCGCCATCCTGAAAACCGCAGGCGTCGAAGAAGGCTTATGGGAGTTCACCGGTCCAGCACGCGTCGTCGATTCGCAAGAGCAAGCTGTGTCCATGATCCTCAACCGCGAGGTGCTCGAAGGCGAGGTTGTGGTCATCCGCTACGAGGGCCCAGCAGGTGGACCGGGCATGCAGGAAATGCTCCACCCGACGTCATTCCTCAAAGGCGCTGGCCTGGGCAAGAAGTGCGCACTGATCACCGACGGTCGCTTCTCCGGAGGCACCTCCGGTCTGTCCATTGGCCACATCTCCCCCGAAGCTGCCGCAGGCGGCCTGATCGGCCTCATCGAAAACGGCGACACCATCGCCATCTCCGTGTCCAACCGCGAACTGAAGCTGGATGTGCCGGAAGCAGAGTTGGAAAAGCGCCGTGAAGCTATGGAAGCCTCCGACAACCCCTGGACACCGAACCGTGTCCGCGAGGTTTCGAAGGCTTTGCGTGCATACGCCAAGATGGCAACCAGCGCCGACAAGGGCGCCGTCCGCCAAGTGGACTAAACGCAGCGTGCGTGTGGTTTAGGCAAACGGGTTAATCCCGGTGCCGAACCACCACGCCGCACCTGCTGCGGCAAGACCCACAATGGCGCAGATCCAGGACGATGCCAGCGGACGCTTCGCCCAACCGCGCGAGGCGTCGATACCGTAGCGGCCTGGGCCTGTGAACTGCACTGCGAGAGACACTGCCAGCAGCATGACCGGCACCCACGTTTCCGGCGTCCAGGCGAAGACGTTGAAGCCGTCCGTCTGACCGTTGAATGCGTGCAGCGCCAAAAAGCCGGTGACGGCGATCGCCACAGCTGCCGCAATCGGTCCGAGCAGACCAAGGACCAAGAACACGCCGGCCGTGAGTTCGAGGGTGGGAACAACAACAGCCAGGCCGTTGCCGTACGGGTAGTTGGCGAATGCATTTTCTAGGCCGGCGATACCGTCGTTGCCGCCGAGTCGGAAGAACACTGCGACGGAATCAATAATCAGGTACGCGCCGAGGAACAGACGCAGCAGCAGCAAGCCGAAATCAGTCGTGCCACGGCGGGCGTCTTCCTCCTCTACTGCAACCGGTGCCGGATCCACCGCAACCGGCTCGACCGGCTCCTCCGCATAAGTTGCGGGGGCTGCCGGTGCGATGGTTTCAGATTCACGGATGAACGCGGATGTCACCGGTGCCGGGTCGGATGAGTATGCAGACGCCGAGGGGACCGCAGTAGAGCCTGCGGACGGCGCAGAGGCTTGTGCTGCCTTATCGGCACTCAGGCGCACCTCGTCGCCCGTCTGGGAAGTCTGCGGAAAAATCCCCGTCGCAGCATCCTCCTTGTATTCGGGCACGTCAGCGACGTTTTCCAGGTTGTTCAGATCGTCGGGTGTGAGATCGCGTGGATTTTTAGCCATGGCCTACAACTTAGGCGAAAACTTCGCTGTGATTTGTCAACTCGCCGGGGTGCGCTGCACCGATGTCAACAAACCTAGTTAGCCAAGCCCGTGTAATGGTGTTACCCTGCTACGCGCTCTAAATCTTTTACGCAAATTTATATAAGGATTGTTTATCGATGAGTAAAACGCTCAAAGTCGCCCTCGCGCTCGTGGGCCTGACTGTCGGCGCTGGTTTTGCCTCCGGGCAGGAAGTCATCCAATACTTCCTTGCCTTTGGCTACAAGGGCATCATCGGCGCCGCCATCGCAGGTGCCGCGATCGCAATTTTCAGTGGTTGGGTCTACCAGCTCGGTTCCTACTACATGGCCGATGACCACAGTGCCGTGTTCAAGAGTGTCTCGCGTCCGTGGATTGCTAAATACATGGACATCACCACCGTGTTCACGCTGTTCTGCATCGGCTTCGTCATGGTCGCCGGTGCTGGCGCGAACCTCGAGCAACAATTCGGCCTGCCAACTTGGGCCGGATCGACCATCATGGTTGTGCTGCTGCTCCTGTCCGGTCTTCTTGACATCGACAGGCTCACGAACGTTTTCTCCTTCATCACGCCGCTGCTGATCATCTGCCTGCTCGCCGCGTTTGTGATCACACTGACGAACATCCCGTCCGACTTCGGATACATCAACGAGATTGCACAGCAGAACCAAAGCGCATCAGGCACGTTTGGTAACTGGCTGATCACCGCGTTGAACTACGCAACCCTGGTCATGATCATGGACGTTTCCATGATGCTCGTCTTTGCTGGCTCCCACATGAACCCTGCACAGGCCGGTAAGGGTGGCCTGCTGGGCGGCATTATGTTCGCTGTCTTGCTGCTGATCCTCACGTTCATTCTGTTCTGCAACATGGCAGACGTGATGGACGCAGACATGCCGCTACTGATGGTCTTCGACAACATGCACCCGGCAGTGGGCGTGTTCGTCTCCATTGTCATCTACCTGATGATTTACAACACCGCCGTCGGCATGTTCTACGCCAGCGGTCGTCGCCTCAGCCACGACAAGCCGGGCAAGTTCCGCCCGTACTACTTCGCGGCGGTTCTCGTCGGCTACGCCCTGTCCTTCATTGGCTTCGCTGACCTGCTTGGTTGGGTTTACCCGGTTCTGGGCTACCTCGGTCTTGCCCTTGGCATTGCTATGGGTGTGGCTTGGTTCCGCGACCGCAAGAACATCCAGGAGGAGACGGGACGCCGCGAGCGTCTTGCAGAGCTTGCCGAGACCGCGCTCGATCCGGAAGGCGAGCCGCTGACCCGCGCCGAGCGCAACGAAGTCGACGAGCTCACCGGCGATTCCCACATGGGCGGCCAAGACCTGTGGCAGTCCGTCCAGGAAGAGGTTGCTGCGGATCTGCACGCGGACTCTTCCAGCGAATTCGATATCGCGGACGTGCCTGCGCTCGATCCGGAGTCTGAGTCCTACGAGGGCGCACCCGATACCCCGGGCGACGAAATCCACTGGAAGTCCTACGAGGAGATGTACAAGACTGGCGAGTTCCCGGCCGTCAAGCCTCAAAACAAGTAGCACTGCTTGACGACGACTCCCCCGCCCCGGCCATCCACCACACTGGCCGGGGCTTTCGCGTTTCGCGGTTACATCTCCCAGGGATTAACTAGCTCAACGCCCATCGACTCAAAGCCAGGGGTATTCCGTGTCGCAACGATAAGGCTATGTACTTGAGCGGTAGCAGCGATAAAAGAATCCGCAGTCGCTTTCGGGTCCGGGACGTGCATCGCAGCCGCCACAGAGGCTACGTCCTCATCAAAAGGAAGAATGCGCCCTTTGAATTGAACTTTAACTTGACCATTGAACCAGTCGCGCAACCTTTCAGCCTGCACTGGATCCGTACGTTGCTTGAGCAGAATTCCTCTTTCGATCTCAAAAACTGAGATGGAAGAGATGTATACGTTTCCCTCTGCCAGGTTGTCGGCCCAACTCGCCACTCGAGGATTCACTCGGCCGGGCGGCTTCCGCAGCTCACTAATAACGTTGGTATCGAATAAATACCTCACAGGTCGAGACTCCGCACTTTAAATTCAGCTCGTGGAGGGTCGAATTCTATATCTTCATCCTTCATTTGAACTGCTTTTACCCACCCAGTTTCTGACGATGAGAGCCGACGATAGTCGTCGATCGACAGCAGAACGTGTGACGGCTCCCCACGATCAGTAATGATCACAGGGTGATCGAGCGCGGCGCGCTTCGCGGCACTGACATCCCGATTGAATTCTCTGGCGGAAATAGCGGTCATAACACACCTCCCTGCAGGTACGTACCTACAGGATATGCATTGTTACCATTACCTACAACCCACCAAAGAAGAACCAGCCGGCCCCGTACATCAGTCGGGGCCGGCTGGTTCTTCGCTGAGGTTTTACTCCGCGAGCTTCTTCGCGATCAACTGGTTGACCTGGCCCGGGTCTGCCTTACCCTGGGTGGCCTTCATTACGGCGCCGACGATTGCGCCGGTGACCTTCTTGTTGCCTGCGCGGTACTTCTCCACGATGTCTGGGTTGGCGGCAAGTGCGTCGTCGACAGCCTTCTCGATGGCGCCGTCGTCACGCACAACCTCGAGCCCACGTTTTGCGACGACCTCATCAACGTTGCCGTCCCCCTCAATCACACCGTCGATCGCCTGGCGGCCGAGCTTGGTGGTCAGCTTGCCCTCCTTGACCAACGCAACCACGCGTGCGACATCGTTCGGGGTAACACCGAGCGCGTCCAAATCCTTGCCTGCCTCGTTGGCCTTACCGGCGATGTAGGACACCCACCAGGAACGTGCTTCGTCCGGGGTCGTGCCAGCTTCCACTGTGTCCACGATGAGATCCAACGCACCAGCGTTGACCAGGTCACGGAATTCCTTCTCCGGAAGCTGCCACTCCTCCTGGATGCGAGCACGGCGCACCCACGGCAACTCTGGCAGGGTTGCGCGAATTTCCTCAACCCACTCCGGCTTTGCAATCACCGGCGGCAGGTCAGGGTCGTTGAAGTAACGGTAATCGGAGGCTTCTTCCTTCGGACGGCCCTTCGAGGTGGAGCCGTCCTTCTCCTGGTAGTGGCGGGTCTCCTGGACGATCTCCTCGCCGTTCTCCAACGCGGCAGCCTGGCGCTGCATCTCAAAGCGCACGGCCTGCTCGACCGACTTCAGGGAGTTGATGTTCTTGGTCTCGGTACGGGTGCCAAACTCTTCCTGGCCGACTGGGCGCAGGGACACGTTGGCGTCACAACGCATGCTGCCCTGGTCCATACGAGCATCGGAGACGCCGAGCGCCTTCACCAGCTCACGCAGTGCGCCGACGTATGCCTTCGCCACCTCCGGGGCACGCTCGCCGGCGCCGATGATCGGCTTGGTCACGATCTCGATCAGTGGCACGCCTGCACGGTTGCAGTCCACAAGCGAAGCGGTAGCACCGGTAATACGACCGGAAGCGGAGCCCAGGTGGGTGAGCTTGCCGGTGTCCTCCTCCATGTGTGCGCGTTCGATCTCCACACGCCACTCGGTGCCGTCTTCGAGCACGACGTCCAGGTAGCCGTCGTACGCAATCGGCTCGTCGTACTGAGAGATCTGGTAGTTCTTCGGCTGATCCGGGTAGAAGTAGTTCTTGCGCGCGAAGCGGGATGACTCCGCAATCTTGCAGTTCAGCGCCAGGCCGATCTTGATTGCCCACTCCACACCCTTGGCGTTGACCACCGGCAGTGCGCCCGGCAGGCCGAGCGAAACCGGGTCAACGTTGGAGTTCGGCTCCGCACCAAAATGGGCGGAGGCCGTGGAGAACATCTTCGTCTCAGTTGCGAGCTCGACGTGCACCTCAAGGCCCATTACCGGGTCGTACTTTTCCAGTACCTCGTCGTAATCCATCAGATCGTAGGCAGTCATGCGGGCCATTCTACTGCCCCACCCGTTGTGCTCGCGCTCCAGCTCGCCGTGGCGAAATTTACCTAAAATAAAACCTCCTTCAAGACTGAGAGGTGCGGAGGATGGACAACGAATTACTTGCACAGATGACTCGCGCCTACGAGGCTTGGATGCCCCGACAGTTGCGCGACTGGTACCCGCGAGACGAACGCCTCCGCCTCGCGCGAAAGGAAATGCGCCCGCACGCGGAGCACGTAGCTAACCGCGAGTTCGGCGTGGGATTTCGCGATCACCTCAACAGCATCGACGGGCCGAACGTCAAGGACCCGCTGGCGTGGGCAAACCGGCACGTTAAGTTTGCCGACGGGCACTGGTGTGTGGCCGGAATCCGGTTTCTGGGATTGGATCCCAAGAAGCCGTTTGTGCATGTCGTCGCTACATCTGTGCCTCCGGAACTCGACGGGTTAGCACCGTATGCGCAGCACTTGCACAACGAGTTCGCTGATTTTGCGCCGGTTGCAATCCGGTTCGAATTGCCCAACCCGCCGGAGAGCGCCGATGTGGATCAGTGGATCGTTGCTGGCCTCGTCTCCGAGCTGCGTGCTAGTCCACGCCGCCCGCTGAGCGACCAGGTGAGGCTTATCCCGGCAGCTCCAGAGGACATGGTGGAATACGCAGATGACGTGCTGGGCAACGTCGTGAAGCAAACGCCCGACGTGGCGACCTGGACCGAAGCAGCGACATTGCCGCAGTTGCAAAGTTGCGCAGAAACAGGCGCACTGTGTGCAGTGGAAGTTGGAGGCCAACGCGCCGGCGTTATCGCCGCAGCGCGCGACGACGCCAACGGGATGCGCGGGTTTCAGGTCTACGAGTTTCTTCTCGACGACCACGCGCGCGGCCGCGGCCTCGCCCCCGCCGCAATGCAGCACCTGTGCAGCGTTCTCCCCGCGCACCCCGGCGACACGTTGTGGGGGACGATCCATGCGGGCAATGGGCCGTCGCTGGGCAACGCGCTCGCTGTCGGGCGTAAAAAGATCGCCGCGTTCGTGTGGGTGGCACGTCGCGGCGACTTGTAGTGGATGGCCCTAGACCACCATGGGTTCTGCGGCAGGCGCTGCTGGGTTCTCGGCACGCTTCGCGCGGTCATCGCGAAGACGCATGACCATGGCGAAGATCCCGCCGGACAGGGTGTGCCAGACCGAGAAGATGACACCCGGCAGCGCGGCAAGCGGGGTCATGTACTGCACAGCGAGCGTGGCGGCGAGGCCAGAATTCTGCATGCCGACTTCCACCGCGATGGTGCGCGAGGCCGATTCGGTTTGCTTCGTCCCCTTGCCGGTGAAGTAGCCAAGCGCGTAGCCGAGCAGGTTGTGGATCATCACAGCTACCAAGACAAGCAGACCCGCTTCGACGATCTTGTCCCGTGAACCCGAGACGATGATCGCGACGATCGCCCCAATGGCGACGACAGAAATCCACGGAAGCGCTGGCAAGATCGCTTGGGCGATCTTCGGTAGAAAGAACGTAATCGCGAGGCCGAGCAGGACCGGAAGCAGCACCATCTTGACCGTGGAGATCGCCATCGAACCAGCACTTACTGGCAGGTACTGCCCCGCCAACCACAGGGTGAGCAGTGGCGTGAAGATCGGCGCGAGCAGCGTGGACACCGTGGTCATCGCCACCGACAGCGCCACATCACCGCGTGACAAGTAGGTCACCACGTTGGAGGTCGTGCCGCCCGGGGCGCAGCCGACGAGGATGACACCAGCTGCGATTTCCGGTGGCAGATTCAGCATCCACGTAATGAGCACCGCCA
This sequence comes from Corynebacterium sp. HMSC070H05, assembly GCF_001837615.1. Classification (NCBI taxonomy): domain Bacteria; kingdom Bacillati; phylum Actinomycetota; class Actinomycetes; order Mycobacteriales; family Corynebacteriaceae; genus Corynebacterium; species Corynebacterium sp. HMSC070H05. The sequence goes on along the minus strand of NZ_KV833343.1, from coordinate 135,714 downwards.
GTACCGGCATGATGACAAACTGCGCGATCACTCCGATCAGCACAGGCGTCGGGCGCTTCGCGATGATCGCAAAATCAGCAACCTTCAACGTCAATCCCATACCGAACATGACCACGCCCAGAAGCCAGGTTGTCCACCCGGTAATCGGCGCAACAACAGACGGGGTGAAATATCCGATGCAGCCGCCGACAACGACGAGGATCGGGAAGACAACAGAGGCGATCAGGGCCGAACGATCTTCGGCGGTGGTCGCCCCACCACTCGATTGACTCATAGCGTGAGATTATACTCTCACAATATGGACTCGCGGGGCGGTTTTGGAGATTCCGTTAGGAAACCCCAGCGTGGCCTAGGTGAACATCGCCTTTGCGGTGGCGTAGCCCAACGCGTAACCAAGGGCGTTGTGGAGTTCGACCACGAGCAGGACGACGAGGCCGGCCTGGGCGAGTTTGTCGCGGCTACCGGCCACGACAATGGTGACGATGATTGCGATCGCGATGACCGAGCCCCACGGCAGCACCGGCACAACGGCCGCCACAAGGCACGATGCGACGAGACGGACGAGGAGGCCGAGGCCGACCGGCAGAATGACCATTTTCACGATCGACCACGCCATTGGACCTGCGCTGACATCCATGTGCTCACCGGCCAGCCAGAGTGTGAGTAGCGAGGTGAAAATTGGGGCGAGCAGCGTGGAAACCGATGTCATCGTCACCGACAGAGCGCCCCGGATTACATTGGGCGTATGTGGACCGATGAAGTACGCAAACTTAAGCGCGAACGAAACGCCGTCATTCTGGCGCATAATTATCAGATCCCGGAGATCCAGGACATCGCCGACTTCACCGGCGATTCACTCGCGCTATCTCGTATCGCCGCCGACACCGACGCAGACGTGATCGTGTTCTGCGGTGTGCACTTTATGGCGGAAAGCGCCAAGATCCTCAGCCCCGACAAAACGGTGCTCATCCCGGACCAAGATGCCGGATGCTCTCTGGCGGACTCCATCACCGCTAAGCAACTTCAGCAATGGAAGGACGAACACCCTGGTGCGGTCGTCGTCAGTTATGTGAATACCACCGCCGATGTTAAGGCCCTTACGGACATCTGCTGCACCTCCTCGAACGCCGTTGAGGTGGTGGATTCCATCGATCCGGACCGTGAAATCCTCTTTTGCCCCGACCAGTTCCTCGGCGCCCACGTGAAGCGCCTGACCGGCCGCGAAAACATCCGTATCTGGGCGGGCGAATGCCATGTCCACGCAGGAATCAACGGCAAGGAGCTTGCGGAACAAGCGTCGGCGCACCCCGATGCGCCGCTGTATATCCACCCAGAATGCGGTTGTGCGAATTCCGCAATCTTCCTCGCTGGCGAAGGAGTGATCCAACCGGAGCGCGTGCACATGCTATCCACCGGCGGGATGCTCGACCAAGCAGACCGCGACACAGAAGGAACTGTGCTCGTAGCCACCGAAGTGGGAATGCTGCACCAGTTGCGAAAGCGGGCTCCGCTGGCGGATTTCCAGCCCGTGAACCCCCAAGCTAGTTGCCGGTACATGAAGATGATCACCCCAGAAAAGCTGGTTCGCAGCCTGCGGGACCTCCGCGACGAGATAACCGTGCCCGAGGATGTCGCGGCGAAGGCGCGCCAGTCATTGGAGCGGATGATCGCCATCGGCACACCGGGAAGCGGTGAATAGACACCGATGACAACGCCTGCTCAGCCGATCTTCCCTCCACTGAATAAGGAGGCCATACAGCGACTCATCCGTCTCGGTCTCGCGGAGGACTTCGCTCATGGCCCCGACGCCACATCCGTGGCGACAATCGACATGGACGCGGTTCTCACTGCACAGGTGGTCCCCCGCCAGGACGGGACCGTCGCGGGAATCGACGTTGTGGGATGGACTATGCGCGAGATTTCCCCCGCTGTCGACGTGTCTGTGCATGTCGCCGACGGCGATCGAGTGACGGCCGGTGACTGTCTTGCTACGGTGTCCGGCCCGGCGCGCGCCATTCTGTCGGCGGAACGGACTGCATTGAATCTGCTCACCTACGCTAGCGGCATCGCGACCGCGACTTCTGCGTGGACGGAGGTTATTTCCGACACTCGGGCGCGGGTGAGGGATTCCCGGAAAACGCTTCCCGGCTACCGCGATTTGGCGAAATACGCCGTGCGTTGCGGCGGAGGTGTCAACCACCGCATGAGTCTGGGTGACGCGGCACTGATCAAGGACAACCACGTCGCGAGCGTCGGTAGCGCAGCCGACGCATATCGACGCACGGCCAACGCATTCCCAGGCCTCCCCCTTGAGGTCGAAGTGGATGACCTAGATCAGCTCACCGAGGTCCTGGAATTGAAGCCGACTCTGGTCATGCTGGACAATTTTGAAGTGGAAGACACGCGGGTGGCAGTCGCCCGGCGAGATGCACTGTCCCCAGCGACGATGCTCGAATCCTCGGGTGGCTTGACGCTTGATCGCGCCCGCGCCTACGCAGACACGGGCGTTGAATTCCTCGCCGTCGGCGCGCTCACGCATTCGGTCACCATCCTGGATATTGGCCTCGACGCGCTGACCTGACCTCGGCGGATCACCTGTTCAGGCGGGCCTTGAGCGAGGTCTTCACTTCCGCCCATTCAATGTCCAGGATGGAGTAGACGCATGTGTCGCGCACGAGACCGCTGGCGAGAATTTTGTGGCGGCGTAACACTCCATCGAGCTTCGCGCCGAGTCTTTCGATAGCCGCACGCGACTGGCGGTTCATGTAGTGCGTACGGATCTCTACGCGCAGGCAGCCGAGGTCCTCGAACGCGCGCTGAAGCAGGAGCAGCTTCGCCGCCGTGTTGAACTTTCCGCCCTGGGCGTTTTTGGCAATCCAGGTCGATCCGATCTCGATGTTGCGATTGGTCGGATCCGGGTGCAGGAACGTCGTCACGCCGATCGCCGATCCTTCCGGTTCGACAATCGCCCACGGCGCGCGCACCCCGCGGTGCTGATCAGCGAGATACGTCTCGATGTACTCGGGCACTCCCCCCGGTGTCGGAATGTGGTCCTGGTACCACAAACTCGACAGATCCCCGACGCAGGCGGCAAGGGCTTCCGCGTGCTGCAGGCCAAGGGGCTCGAGAGTGACCCACTCATTGCTCAAGGTGGGGTTGTCGCAGAAATTCAACGGTGCCTCCGAAAATAGTGAACGAGGGGCATGAGAGCGCCCCAGCTGTAAACCTAGGTGATCATCGCCCTGCCGGTAGCGTGTCAGCGCCCGTGAACGGCGCACGGCGATCGCACCATCGGCCGTCAAAGCGGCGCTGTCGCCTCCCAGACCTCCCGGTAGCTCTCAGCGAGCGTGGCCACGGTCTCGTGCGCGTTGAGCCCGCTGGGGTTGCCCACCACCCACACCGGCACTCCGGCGAGGGTTTCGGGTTGAAGACCGCGGGTGGCCTTTGGTCGTCGATAAGCATCGCGGTACGCCCCGATGCCTGCGAACATCACAGCTCTGGGCTGATGCTTTTCGACGACACTCCGCACCACCTCCCCTCCCTCCACGAGCTCCGCCTTGGAAAGGTCCGACGCTTTCGGCGTCATGCGCCCCACCAGGTTGGTAAACCCGATGCCGCGCTCGGCGAGCATGGCCGCGTCTTCCTCCGATAACCCCTCATTGGCGTGGACACGGTATGGGGTGATGTCTGCGGCCTCCAACGCCGGCCAGAAGCGATTTCCCGGGTAGGCAAACGGCGCGTCCACCTCCTCGGTGAGGCGGCCGGGGTTGATGCCGACGATGAGCAGGCGGCAGGGGTTAGGAATGCGGTTTTTCATAGCATGCGCGTCCGGGTGCTATGTAAACATCGCCTTCGCGGTGGCGTAGCGACGCTCCGGGACCGTCTTGAGCTTTGCCACGGCGTCCTCGAGCGCAACAAGTTCGATGTCTTCGCCGTGTAGGGCCACACAGCTGCCAAAGTTGCCGACGTGTGCCGCTCGGGTGGCGTGGACGCCGTAGCGGGTGGCCAACACGCGGTCGTAGGCGGTCGGCGTGCCGCCGCGTTGGATGTGGCCAAGCACTGTAGTGCGCACGTCGTAGCCGAGGCGCTTCTTCACCTCGTCGCCAATGATCTGGCCCATGCCATTAAAGGTTTTGTGGCCGAACTCATCCTCTTCACCAAGGCCGGCGTCCATCGTGCCCTCCTTGGGCACCGCGCCTTCGGCGACGACGATGATGCCGTACTTCTCCCCCATCTGGAAGCGACGCTCCATCGCTTTGCAGATCTCCGCAATATCGAACGGTTCCTCCGGGATCACGGTATAGTGCGCACCACCCGCCATGCCGGCATGCAGGGCGATCCAGCCGACGTGGCGGCCCATGACCTCCACGATCAGGATGCGGTTGTGGGATTCCGCGGTGGTGTGCAGGCGGTCGATCGCGTCGGTGGCCACGGACACGGCGGTGTCGAACCCGAAGGTGTAGTCGGTCGCGGCAACGTCGTTGTCAATCGTCTTCGGCACGCCCACAACCGGGATGCCGTTGTCGGAGAGCCACTTCGCACCCTTGAGCGTGCCCTCGCCGCCAATGGCGATCAGCGCGTCGATGCCGGCGTCGTCCAAGTTCGCCTTGATCGTGTCGATGCCAGCCTTGAACTTGTCCGGGTGCAGGCGGCCCGTGCCTAGAACCGTGCCACCGCGCAGAAGCAGGGAGTCCATGTAGGCGTCGTCGTAAAGATCGACCCTGCGGTCCTCCATCAAACCGACCCAACCGTCGCGGTATCCAACGACGGTGGAGCCGTATTCGGTGTTCGCGGTGCGGACCACACCGCGGATAACGGCGTTTAGTCCGGGGCAATCTCCTCCAGAGGTCAACGTGGCAAGTCGCATGCACGCCAGCCTAGCGCGCTGCGCCTGCCCCTGCCCGCGGCGCAATGCGTATCGACGACACCACGCCCACCACCATCGCCACAACCGGCAACACCAGCGCCTTCGACGCCGTCACATCGATCTCCCCGGAGGCGAGCACTGCCCCCACAAGTGCCACGCCGAGCACGCTGCCAACCTGGCGCGCGGTGTTGTACAACCCGGACGCAGCGCCGGTCTGTCCCTCGGTGATGCCGCGCATGGTGACTGCCGCGTTCGGCGCCCAGACAAACGCGCCGCCAATACCCAGCAGCGCTGTGACTGCGGTGAACCACCACAGGTTGGCGCCGGCGTTGATGAGCGCGATCGCCAGCACCAGCGCCACAGTGCTGAGGGCAAACCCGATCGCGCAGAGTTTGCCGGGGTTGCGGCGATCGGTCAGGTAGCCGGCCACCGGGGTAAGCACCAGCGCAAGCACCGACATCGGCGCCGTGATCAGGCCCGCTGCCGACGGCGACGCTCCGGCGACCGTCTGCAGCCAGTACATCAGGGGGATGAACATCGAGGCGACGGTGAACCCCATGGAGGCCACGCCGAGTGTGCCTAGTGCAAAAGCGCGGTCCGAAAGGAGCTCGATTGGTAGGAACCCGTCGTCGGTACCGTTGCGTGCGGACTGCACAAGCACGCCCAGCAGCAGCACACCGAACAGGATCGAGGGCCAATAGCCGAACTGGATGCCGTAGACCAACAGCCCAAGCCCGCCGAAGGACAGCACGACCGGTAATAAGGTGACCCGCTTCCCTGTCGTCGTCAATCGCGGCAGAGCGATGACACCGGCGACCAGCGCAACGGCGCCTAACCCAGCCTGGGCGTAAAACGCCGCACGCCAACCTTGGGACTGCGCAATCGCACCGCCAACAACCGGCCCGATCAGCGAGGCCACCGAACCGATCACGCCCCACACGGCGAATGCGCGGCCTTGCTTGTCGTCGGCAAACACGCGCGGGATCAGACCGAAGGCTTGCGGCAGGAACACCGCCGCGCCGAAGCCCTGGAGCGCACGCGCGACGATCAGGGAACCGAACGACCACGACGCGCCCGCTAGTGCCAGCGCCGCCACGTAGACGGTCAGGCCGGTGAGGAACATGCGGCGCTGCCCGAAGGCGTCGCCAAGCCGTCCCGTGGCCGGCATGGGCGCGACCGTGCACAGCAAGTACACACTGGTCAGCCACACCGCGCCGCCGACCTCGTACGGCAGAAGCGGGGTGATCACGGGCATGAAGCCCTGGTCGATCAGGACAAGAAAATACCCCGCAGCCAAGGCTGCGAGGGTATTCCAGGGATTAACGGCCGGCTTCAAATGCGGCACCCACGCGGTAGAGGCGTGCGTCCTCGAACGCCGGGGCGATCAACTGCAGACCAACCGGAAGGTCGGTATCGGAGGCGTTGCCCGCCGGAACCGACATGCCCGGCAAACCAGCCAGGTTCAGCGGCAGCGTGAACAGGTCGAAGTTGTACATCGCCAACGGGTCGTCGACCTTTTCACCCAACTTGAAGGCGGTCGACGGCACAGACGGTGCTGCAATGACATCGCAGCCCTCGAACGCCTTGGCAAAGTCCTGGGCGATCAGGGTGCGCACACGCTGTGCCTGCAGGTAGTAGGCGTCGTAGTAGCCCACCGACAGCGCGTAGGTGCCGAGGATGATGCGGCGCTTGACCTCGCCGCCGAAGCCTTCGCCACGGGTGGCTGCCATGACTGCTTCAGCGGAGCGGGAGCCGTCGTCGCCGACGCGCAGGCCGTAACGCATGCCGTCGAAACGCGCGAGGTTCGAGCTCACCTCGGACATCTGGATGATGTAGTACGCACCCATGACGTCGTCGAAGCTCGGGCAGTCGACCTCGACAATCTCTGCCCCCTGGCGCTCGAGCTGAGCGTAGGCGGCGTCGATGGCCTCCTTGACACCTTCCTGGGTGCCGGGGCGCTCGAACTGCTTGACGCGTCCGATCTTGACGCCCTTGAGGTCACCCGAAACGCCCTCACGAGCTGCGTCGGCACACGCCGGAACCTCGCGGTCCACGGAGGTAGCGTCGAACTCGTCGTGGCCAGCGATGATCTCGTGCAGCAGCGCAGTATCAAGCACATTGTTCGCGCACGGGCCAACCTGGTCGAGCGAGGACGCACAGGCGATCACGCCATAGCGCGACACGCCACCGTAGGTCGGCTTCACGCCAACGGTGCCGGTGAGCGATGCCGGCTGGCGGATCGAGCCGCCCGTGTCGGTACCGATGCCCAGCGGGGCCTCACCAGATGCAAGCGCCGCAGCGGTGCCGCCACCGGAACCACCCGGGACGCGCTCCAAATCGTGCGGGTTCTTCGTCTGCTTGTACGCGGAGTTCTCCGTGGAAGAGCCCATGGCAAACTCATCCAGGTTGGTCTTGCCCAGAATCGGGATGCCAGCGGCGCGCAGCTTCTTGACCACAGTAGCGTCGTACGGGCTCATGTAGCCCTCAAGCATCTTCGACGCAGCCGTCGTCGGCGCGTCCGTGGTGACCAGCAAGTCCTTCAGTGCCAGCGGCACACCAGCGAGCGCAGACGCTGGCTCCTCGCCGTTCTTTACCTGCTCGTCGACCTTGTCAGCCGCAGCCAGGGCCTCTTCGGCACCAACGTGCAGGAAGGCCCCCAATTCGTCGTCAATCTCCGCGATGCGGTCCAAAAACGCCTGGGTAACTTCGCGCGAGGTGACCTCGCCAGCCTGAATCATCGCCGCAAGTTCGTGCGCTGGCTTTGCGACGAGCCCCTCTGCCGGAATCGTGTACTGCGTCATCGTTTAGTCTCCCTCTCCGAGAATCTGCGGCACCATAAAGCGGTCGTCCTCCACAGCCGGCGCCTGATCCAGCGCCTGCTCCTGCGTCAGCACCTTCTTTTCCACATCGGCGCGCATACCGGCGTCGATGGAGTGCGGGTGGCTCATCGGGGTCACGCCCTCGGTGTCCACGCTTTGCACCTTCGACACTGCTTCCACAATCGTGTCCAGCTGCTGGGCAATCGTGTCTAGCTCCTCGTCTTTCAGCGCAATTCGCGCCAGGCGTGCGATGCGCGACACCTCGTCGCGTGAAATCTCAGCCACAGTCCCATCCCTTCGGCATAACGTGGGTTGCGATTAACGCGCCTTATCTTACGTCACGTCGCGCCACCGCTTCTTCTCCCCCAGTTGCTATAAATAAGGCCATGTCGTACCTCATCCGCGTTTCACTCCCCGATGTGCCGGGCAGCCTCGGCCAGCTCGCTGAGGCGTTCGGCATCGTGGAGGCCGACATCAACTCCGTGGACATCGTCGAGTCCTCACTCGACGGCACCGTGACCGACGACATCGTGGTCACCCTGCCCACCGGAGTCATGGTGGACACCCTGATCACCGCCGTCGCATCCGTCGACGGCGCCGAAGTGGACTCGATCCGCCCCTTCACCGGGCGCGTCGACCGCCGCGGACAGATCCAGATGCTCGCCCAGATCGCGGCACATTCGGGCAAACAGGCCGACACGCTCGAAGAGTTGGTCAACGTCATGCCGAAGGCCGTCACCTCCTCCTGGGCGGTGGTGCTGAACAACTCCGACGCCGGTTTGGAGCGCGTCGCTGCCTCCTCCGCCGCGCCCGAGGATGACGGTTCCACCCCGCAGATGCCCGCAATCGAGGGCGCGCGCATCTTGCAGCCCGATTTCGACGAATGGGTGCCAGAGTCTTGGTTCCAGTTGGACACCGCCCTGACCGTGGCACCCCTGCACGGCACCGACCTCGTGCTCGTCGTCGGACGTGTGGGCGGGCCCGACTTCTTGGCCTCCGAGGTGCGCGAAGTCGGCGACCTCGGCTGCATCACGGGCGCGATCCTGAGCTAGTCGCTCGCGTCTAGCGACGAGGCACATTGCCCGCCGCGCGCCTTATGCAAGCGCGTCTGGGCCGCCCTCGAGCAGTTGCACGAATTGTTCCTCGGTAAGAATCGACCTGCCCAGCTCTTCGGCTTTCGCTGCCTTGGAGCCGGCGTTTTCGCCGACGACCACATAGTCGGTTTTCTTCGACACCGAACCCGCCGCCTTGCCTCCGCGGGACAAGATTGCTTCCTTGATTTCGTCGCGCGTAAAGCCCTCGAGTGTGCCCGTGGCCACGATGGTCAGCCCCTCCAGCGTCTGCGGGGCGCGGTCCTGATCGTCCGACTCCATAGTCACGCCGGCTGCGGCCCAGCTGTCCACGATGTTTTGGTGCCAGTCCACGGTGAACCACTCTTTGAAGCTCTCGGCGATCACGTCGCCCACGCCGTCGGTTTCGGCGAGGTCGGCCACGGGGGCGTCGATAAGCGATTGCATCGAGTGGAAGCGCGACGCGAGCGCGCGAGCCGCGGTGGGGCCGACATGGCGGATGGATAGCGCCACGATCACGCGCCACAGGTCGGCGTGCCGCGCGGTTTCCAGGTTGGCCAGGAGCTTCTTGCCGGAGGCGTTGACCTCGCCGTCCTTGCGGGTGTACACGCTGGACTTCTTCAAATCGTCTTCGGTGAGATCGAAGAGGTGGGCTTCGTCGATAAGCACGCCCGACGCGATGAGATCCTGCGCGCCTTTCTCGCCGAGTGCCTCGATATCGAATACGCCGCGTGATGCGATGTACTCCAGGCGGGTGGCGAGCTGTGCGGGGCACGAGCGGGTATTCGGGCAGCGCCAGTCCGCGTCGCCCTCCTTCGCGGGAGCAAGTTTCGTGCCGCACGAGGGGCAGTTCTCGGGGTAGACGAATTCGCGCTCGGTGCCGTCGCGAAGATCTGCAACGGGGCCCAGCACCTCGGGGATAATCTCGCCGGCCTTGCGCACCACCACGGTGTCGCCGATCATCACGCCCTTGCGCTTGACTTCATGCTGGTTGTGCAGGGTTGCCATAGACACCGTCGAGCCTGAGACGAACACCGGCTCCAGCACCGCATACGGCGTCGCGCGGCCCGTACGACCGACAGAGACCTCAATGTCGAGCAGTTTCGTGGTCACCTCCTGCGGCGGATACTTGTAGGCAATCGCCCAACGCGGCGCGCGCGACGTCGCGCCAAGCCCGCGCTGTTCAGCGACGGAATCCACCTTGACCACAAGCCCGTCCATCTCGTGGATCGCATCATTGCGGTGCTCACCCCAGTACTTCACGGCCTTGAGCACATCGTCCGCAGTCTCAGCCCGGCGCGTGTACTCGGAGACCGGCAGGCCCCACTCGGCGAGTTTCTCGTACGCCTCGTGCTGGGTTGCCGGGTTGAAGCCTTCGCGCGCGCCGATGCCGTGGCAGATCATGCGCAGTTTGCGCTTCTTCACGTCCTCCGGATTCTTCTGGCGCAGGCCGCCGGCTGCCGTGTTGCGGGGGTTGGCGAACGGTTTGCCGCCTTCCTTTTGGCGCAACTCATTGAGTTCCGGGAAGTCCTCAGGGCGGATGAATACCTCGCCGCGGACCTCGAGGAACGCGGGTGCGTCGCCAGTGAGTTTGTGCGGGATGTCCTCGATGACGCGCGCGTTGGCGGTGATGTCCTCGCCGGTAGTGCCGTCGCCACGCGTTGCTGCGCGGGTCAGTTCCCCGTTTTCGTAGATCAGGTCGATGGACAGCCCGTCGATCTTCAACTCCGCCAGGTACGGCCCCGGGGTCTTGTCCAGCCACTCGCGCATCTCCTCTTCGGAGAACACGTTATCCAGGCTCATCATGCGCTCGGGGTGTGTTACGTCCGCGAACGCGGAATCGGCCGTCGGCGCGCCGACCTGCTTCGTTGGCGAATCCGGCACCGCCAACTCCGGGTGTTCCTCCTCCATCTTCTGGAGGCGGCGGAACATCTCGTCGAACTCGGCGTCGGTAATCACCGGCTGGCCGTTGTAGTACAGGTCGCGGTGCTTGCGGACCTCTGCGGCTAGTTCGTCCCATTCACGGTGCAGATCAACGGAAATTTCACTCACGAGGAGCCAGTGTAGGTGTTAAAACAATCATCCTGTCGCTTGCAGCAGGGGTCCCAAGTTCACCAGGTTGTATTCCGCAAGGCACTCGATCTGCTACTACAATGCGCTAGAAGAAGGGAGGCACACCATGACAGCAACACACGCGCAATGCTTTGAAGCGTCCGGGGCATCGATCCGCGCTGCACGTGCCTCGATGGCTCTTGAGAGCCGTGCCGTTCCCGAGACCTACGAACCGTCCGAGCTTGAACAGCAAATCCTCTCACGGCTTTTCGAGGAACGCGGATGGGGTTAGACCCCGGCTACGGCGAAACCCCGCTCGACGGAGATGAGATGAGTGCGCTCGAACCGGCGCTGCTCGAACATTTTGACCGTATCCCTGACAAGCTCACAATTCATAGCCTCGAACAGCAGACCCTTGCAGTTACTCGTGCGAGGGTTCTCGAGGACATCGACAATTCGGAACTTCATCTCGACGAGATACTGACAACATCGTTCCTTGTCGAGCTTCACCGGTGGTTATTCGACGGCATCTGGACCTGGTCGGGAGCGTTCCGTCGCACTGGGCTCAATATCGGCGTGGATCCGCAATTCATTTCCACTGAGTTACATGCTTCCTTTGGCAATCTTGGTTATCAAGCAGAGGCTTCGTTACTCACCGCCAGACAGTTGGGTATTGCTACCCACGCTGAGCTAGTTCGTATCCATCCGTTCACCGACGGTAACGGCCGAGTCACCCGTCTCATGGCTGATCTCGTATTTGCTGCGTCACAGGGTCTTCCCCATACTTATGAATACGACTGGAACCTGGATAAGAGCGTGTACATCGACCTGTTGCGCACTTATGACCTCAATCGAGATCCAACTCCGCTCTCCAGCTTTATCGGAGTCCGCAAGCTCGGTTAACGACTTTGGATCACTCGTGTCGGCGCGCTCGTTACAATGACCGGCATGGCCACATTCGATGCCTCCCGCATGCTCTCCTTCGACCTTGAGACCACCTCCGCTAACCCGCGCGAGGCTCGCGTGGTCACGTCTGCGCTAGTGCGTATCGACGACGGCGTGGTCGACGCCAACGAAACCCTCGCCGACCCCGGGATTGAAATCCCCGAAGAAGCCGCCAAGGTGCACGGCATTACGACGGAGAAAGCGCGTGCGGAGGGTCGCGACCACGACGAGGTGGTGCGCGAGACGGTCGAGGCAATCAAGAAGGGCTGGGAAGACGGCCTGACACTCGTGGTGTTCAACGCCCCCTACGACCTGACGGTGCTGCGCAACCTCACCGGTGATTTCACCGTCACCGGCCCTGTGTTCGACCCGCTGGTGGTCGACCGGGCGAAGGACCGCTACCGCAAGGGCCCACGGAACCTGACTGCGATGTGTGAGCACTACGGGGTGCGCATCGACAACGCCCACGAGGCGACCGCCGACGCGTTCGCCGCCGCACGTGTGGCGTGGATGCAGGTGCGCAAGGCCTACCCAGACCTGGCCGAGATGGAGTCCGGCGACCTCATGGAGTGGCAGGCCGTGGAGTACTTCCGCATGCAGACCGACCGCAAGAAGTACTTTGAGGCCAACGGGCGCGACGCCTCCGGCGTGCTCACCGCCTGGCCGATGCAGGGTTAGGGCGCTACTGCTGGCTTGCGAGTTCTTCGTGCATTTCGCGAGCGGCAGCGTAATTCCGCGCGCACGCAAGCAGCGTGTCTGCCGGCTCGGCGTACACATCGATCTGGGTCTGTGCCGGGTCGATCTGTAACTCGTCGAACACACGGTAGAGCTCGCGTGGCTGCATGGTCGGGATCGCAATGCGAGCACCCGTATCCAGCAATCGTGCCAGCGCGTCGCGGTTGCAGGTGCGGGGGTCGGTGGTCTGCCACGGGGTGTCGTCGATAAGCATGGGCGTGTGCAACAGGTGCTCGCCGAAGCGGTGCAGGGTCTCCTGTGGCTCCGGGATCGCCGCGATGGTTTCGTAGTCGGTCGCGCCTTTGAGCGTGCCGGCCATGACGTCGCCGAGGCGCGGCTCGTCGAGTTGGAGCACCGTGGCGCCGAAGCGCGTTTCGATGTCGCGCACGTGGTCCGCGCTCGCCTGCAGGAGCGCGTCGGTGATATCGCGTAGCGCGCCGGGGTCGGTGATCATGCGGTGGCCGTTGGGCATCTCCACCTCAGCGGCAAGCGTGAACGGGCCGGCGAGCTGGACTTTGACGGCGTCCGTCTTGCCGTGCCAGAGCGCTTCGAGGTGGTCGAGGTCGCGGGCCATGCGGTCGGCGTCGGCACGCTTTCTGGCAGCCACGCGCCAGCCGCGCGGGCCTGGAGCGATCGGGATCTCGAGCAGCGCGGCGGTGCGCCCAATGAGATCGGAGCCGGCGCCGCGATCTGGCAGTTGCGGGACGTGCGGCAGCGGCGACTCGGAAAGCACCACGTCCGCGGCTTGCGCGAGGTCGGTGCCGGGCAGGGGCCCGAGGCCGAACGCGGTGGTAGGAAGTGTTGTCACGGCGCTGATGTTACGCGGTAGCGCCTAGGCACTGCTCAACGCATAGCCTGACACGTCCCTGCTGCGCTACTTCTTTTGTCGCCCGACCGCGCCTTCGTCTGCTCCCACGCCCCGCCAACCGCTTTCTAGACCTGCCGGCCTTTTGCATAATGGCACAAAAGGGCAGGTGGATCCTGTCGGAGATAGACCACGCCTCCCGGCTCAAACCGCGACCATTCCTGCTTTGGAGTAAGCGTCCGACATTTTATCGCGCTCGATTAAGTATTCGGTCTGAGTGCAGTCTTGACCAACGTAGTGGAACTCGAGGGTGTGTGCCCTCAATGGCGTTCTATCTTTCGTCCGGAGTCTTGCCCTCGGCACTGGCCTCAAGGCCACTGTTGAGGTATAGAATCGCTGTGGAATGCCCCCGTGGAACGTTCGGCGACTTCCCAAACCCTTGAAGTAGATACCCTCCCAGGAGGGGGAGACGTCTATTGTCGGCAGTTGGACAAACGCGTTGTTCTACTCGGAGCCTCACGTAAAAAGAATGGTGTCTTCCCTGCTAAAGAAGATGGACTGCAGCTCCAGGGTAGAGCTCATAGCGCTCTCATTCTGAACGGCCTATATAGTTGGCGCACCCACACCGCTTAGCGCTCGAGTGAGCCCACCAACCTTTTCATAGTGGGAGTGTTTTGCACCCCACCTTGATTCAATCCTGGCACTCGGTGCTAGGACCATCCCTGAGAAAAGTTATACGCAATTCGACGGGTTGCCTGCCACCCGGATTTTGTCAAAGCTACACCTGCGATAAGCCCAGCGATGCTTCCAAAGAATACAGAAGGGAACCAAGGCATATCAGTGTAAAAACGAAATATGCCAAGTGTCACTAAAAATCCGCAAATCGTTACCAATGAGCGCATGTTTTACCACCCTATGTAGGTTGAAAAGACGCCACCTGCACTGGCAATGCAGCTGATCGCAAGTCCTGGTCCAATTTTCTTAGCGAGGAACTTTACCAAGTCCCAGTAGGAAAACCCTCTTCTCTGGAATTTCCATGATTGTATCGTAACCGATTACGCCACCAGCACAACCGGCAATGGTTGTGGCAGCTGCGCTAAGAACTCCCTTATCGTCTTGGCCCTCTGCCGCCATAGTCTGGACTGGTACTGTATTCAGCTCAGCATCCATCTTCTTTGCTGAAGACAAAACTGTTTTCCGACCATTGGGGGCAATGGCTACCGCGTCACCATTAGCGTTGAACCCGTACTCAACTGTTCCCGCAGGCAAGACAATGACGGTGGCGCAGATGCGCGACAATATTGACACCCACATCGACTTCTACATCCACAGACGATTGAAGTCGACACTCGGCGACGGCTACACCACCATCGCCGAACACCGACAAGCACCGAGTGCAGAACAACGAGACAAAGTCCCCCACATGCACTCCAACAATTTGTCCCCATTCCCCTTTCGGCTATCAACGAGGTGCGACTAACGAGGTTTGCGCGACCCCCCAGTGAATCCGTACTACGTCGTCGCGCAGATGGTGCCGGAGCCGAGCACGATATCGCCCTTACCATCCGGATCCGGCAGGTACAACACCGCAGCCTGGCCGCGGGCCACGCCCTCGAGTGGCTGGTGGAGGGTGAGTGTCATCTGGTCGCCCTCGATACGCGCGGTGCACGGCACTACCCCGCCGTGGGCGCGGATCTGCACGCGAGCGGCGAGTTCCTCGCCATTCGCGGAAGCCTCGGACATCGCCGGGTGGAGCACCTTCAGGCGGTCGGCGGTGATCTCCGAAACGCGCAGCGCGTCGCGCGGGCCGACGGTCACGGTTCCGGTGGCCGTGTCCACATCGGTGACGTAGCGCGGCTTGCCGTCAGCGGCAGGCACGCGGAGGTTCAACCCCTTGCGCTGGCCGATCGTGTACTGAAACGCGCCGTCGTGCTCGGCGAGCTCGTTGCCCTCGGTGTCCCGGATCATGCCGGGGCGCATGCCGATTGAGCGGCCCAAAAACGCCTGGGTGTTGCCGTCGGGGATGAAGCAAATGTCGTAAGAATCCGGCTTGGACGCGGTGGCAAACCCGTGGCGGGCGGCCTCCTCACGGATCTGGGGCTTCTCCGTATCGCCGACCGGGAAGATGCAGCGGTCCAACTCGTCGCGAGTAAGCACGCCGAGCACGTACGACTGGTCTTTGTTCGGGTCGGTGGAACGGCGCAGGTTGCCGGCGTCGTCGATAATTGCGTAATGCCCTGTGGCAATCGCATCGAAACCGAGCGTGACCGCGCGGTCCAGCAGGGCTGCGAACTTGATCTTCTCGTTGCAACGCAGGCAAGGGTTTGGGGTCTCGCCGTTTTCATAGGACCAGACGAAGTTGTCAATGACCTCTTCTTTAAACCGGTCAGAGAAATCCCACACGTAAAACGGGATGCCCAGCTTGTCGCACACGCGACGCGCATCGGCAGAGTCCTCGAGCGAGCAGCACCCGCGGGCAGACTCTCGCGTCTGCTGCGCATCTTTGCTCAATGCAAGGTGCACGCCGACAACATCGTGGCCGGCCTCCACAAGACGCGCCGCCGCAACTGAAGAGTCGACTCCCCCGCTCATCGCCGCTAATACTCGCATGTCGGCGCAGTGTAGTCCCGCGCCCACGAAAGGTGAAACGTCCGGCTGCATGCATCGAGACCACCCCCTGGACTTATACCCCCATGGGGTATTAACGTGGGAGACGGTCGCCGCACTAGCCCCCGGCGCGGCCGAACCGATCACAACCACGAATAGCAACGAAAGGACAGAACCATGAACGACAGGCACGCCCACTCCGGCACCGAACCCGGTGGGCACGCCAGCCATCATGAGCATGACGCTCACGAGGCCCATGCAGGACACGGTGGTCACGACCACGCAGGACACGCAGGACACGGTGATCACGTTGCCCAGTTCCGCAGACTCTTCTGGATCATGCTGGTTCTCGCGATCCCGGTCGTCGGGTTCAACAGCACTTTCGCCCATCTCATCAGCTATCAGCTGCCAGACACGGAATGGGCCCGGTGGATCTCACCACTTTTGGGCACAGTCATTTACCTCTGGGGAGGCCGGCCGTTCTTGACCGGGGCGGTCTCAGAGATCCGCTCCCGCAAACCCGGCATGATGCTGCTGATCGCGCTCGCGATCACGGTCGCCTTCGTCTCGTCTTGGGGTGCGAGCCTGAACTTGCTGGACCGTGGGCTGAATTTCTGGTGGGAACTGGCGCTGCTGGTGGTCATCATGCTGCTGGGGCACTGGATCGAGATGCGCTCCCTCGCCCAAACCACCTCGGCCCTGGATTCGCTCGCCGCTCTTCTGCCCGACGAGGCCGAAAAGATCGACGGCGACGAAGTGGTGAAGGTCACTCCGGCGGATCTTGAGGTCGGCGATGTCGTGATCGTGCGGCCCGGCGCGTCCGTGCCTGCCGACGGCACAATTGTCGACGGCAGCGCCAGCATGGACGAGTCGATGGTCACCGGTGAATCGAAAACGGTGCGCCGCGGTGAAGGCGAGCACGTGGTCGCTGGCACCATCGCGACAGACTCGGGCCTACGCATCGAAGTAACGGCCACGGGTGGCGACACCGCGCTGGCCGGCATTCAAAAGCTCGTCACCGATGCGCAGGAATCGTCGTCACGCGCGCAACGTCTCGCGGACAAGGCTGCTGCCTTGCTGTTCTGGTTCACCCTCGGCGCCGCTATCTTGACCGCTGTGGTCTGGACCGTCGTCGGTGTGCCAAATGACGCGGTAGTGCGCACCATCACAGTGCTCGTCATCGCCTGCCCCCACGCCCTAGGCCTTGCGATCCCGCTGGTCGTCTCAATCGCGACCGAGCGCGCGGCACGCGGCGGGGTATTGATCAAGGATCGGCTCGCGCTCGAATCGATGCGCTCAGTCGACGCTGTGTTGTTCGACAAGACCGGCACGTTGACCAAGGGTGAGCCCACCGTCACCGCGATCGAACCCGTGCGCGGGTACGAGGAAACGAACGTGCTGGCCCTGGCAGCGGCCGCTGAAGCAGACAGCGAGCACCCGCTCGCCCGTGCCATCACTGGGGCCGTTCAAGCTGGCGATGTGGCCGTGCCGCAGGCCACCGACTTCTCTTCATCGCCAGCAGTGGGCGTGAAGGCAACTGTTGACGGTGAGGTGATCGAGGTCGGTGGCCCCTACCTGCTTGAGCAGCATTCCGCCGGGGAGCTCCCGGTCGCCGACGAGTGGCGAAAGGAGGGCGCGATCATTCTCCACGTCCTCGCCGACGGCGAGGTGATCGGAGCACTCCGGCTTGCCGACGAGATCCGTCCCGAATCCCGCGACGCCGTCGACGCACTGCACACAGCAGGTGCTCAAGTCGTGATGATCACCGGCGACGCGCAGGCCGTGGCGAACACCGTAGCGGGCGAATTGGGCATCGATCGGGTCTTCGCCGGTGTACGGCCGGAGGACAAGGCCGCGAAGGTCAAGGAACTGCAAGCCGAGGGCCACAAGGTCGCCATGGTCGGCGACGGTGTCAACGACGCACCGGCGCTGGCCCAGGCCGATGTCGGTATCGCGATCGGTGCGGGCACCGACGTGGCCATCGGCTCGGCGGAGGTCATCCTGGCAAGCTCTGATCCGCGATCGGTGCTCTCGGTCATTGAGCTCTCGCGAGAGACCTACCGGAAGATGAAGCAGAACCTGTGGTGGGCGGCCGGCTACAACTTGCTGTCCGTGCCGCTGGCCGCCGGTATCCTCGCTCCAATCGGCTTCGTGATGCCGATGAGCGTCGGTGCGATCCTGATGTCTGCCTCGACCGTCGTCGTCGCCCTCAACGCGCAACTGCTCCGCCGACTCGACCTCACCCCACAGAGCAGCACCGACCGGATACTTAACCGGTCCAAGTAGCCCGGTACCGTCCACACCAAACAAGGAGACCCATAATGAACGACCACGGCTACATCAGCGATAAAGACCGCTACCTCGCTCGGCTCAAACGTATCGAGGGGCAGACCCGCGGTATTCACCGCATGATCGACGAAAACGCCTACTGCATCGACATCCTCACCCAGATCAGCGCCGTCAACGCAGCGCTGAAGGGCGTAGCACTGGGCTTGCTGGACGACCACTTGAAGCACTGTGTTGCCGATGCGATCAGCGACGGGCAGGAAGCCGACGCCAAGATCGAAGAGGCGTCCGCCGCAATCGCGCGAATGGTGAAGTCCTAAACGTCATACCGCAGTACGACGCGCGCATGCGGAGCGACAACTAGCCTTTGCGAGCATGCGCTTGTCGACGACACCCCTAACCACGATCCGCAACGCCTCGTTTGCAGCCGCGCTGGTGATGATGTGCGCACTTGGCGTCGTGTCGTCCCCACAGGCATTGAGTTTTGCGTTGCTTGTCGGCGCGCTGGTGGTGCCGTTTACGCGGTGGCGCTGGCCGCTGGCCACTGTGTTCGGAATCGTTGCAGTCTTGGTCGTTGCGTCGTTTAGCGAGGTGCTGCCGATCGGTGTGATCGCGCTTGGCCCATTCGCTGCGTATGTGACGAGGCGCCATCTGCCTGTGCCGTTGCGTGACGTCGCAACCGCTGGCCTGCTCGTCGGCGATATCGTCGCTATCGGGTTCGTTGTGCCAGCTCTTCGGGAACTCGAGCCAACGGACCGAATCCCATACGTCGTGTGGAGCGTAACCCTGCTGACCGTGGCGTTACTCTTCGGCGAGCTGCGACGCCGAGCCGACGAAAGTGCGGAGCAGGAGCTGGCGCGTCAGCGCGCTGAGTTCGAACGCGCAGCCCAGAAGCAGCGCGCCCACCTCGCGCGCGAGATCCACGACATTGTCACCCACTCGCTGACCGTCATTGTTGCGCAGGCCGACGGCGCACGCTTCGGCGAAAACACCCTCGAGGCAAAAGACGAGGCGTTGCGCACCATTGGCAGTGTTGGACGCGATTCACTCCGACAGATGCGCGGCGTTGTCGAGCTGCTGCGCAATGCCGGTCCACGTCCGGTCGAACCGTTGGCGGAACTGGACATTGACGGGCTCATCGCCACGAGTCGCGCCGGCGGGCTTCAGGTAGATGACACCGTCAAAGGCACCCCACCCGACGATCTTGCACCGGCCGTAGCATTGACGGTCCAGCGCATCATCCAGGAATCGCTCACCAACGCCATGAAGCACGGCACCGGCAGCGCCACACTCTCAGTGGTCTGGGGTGACGACGAGGTCGAAATCATCGTGCGCAACCCCGTTTCACCCGGCGCGGTGTCTCAGCCGGGGCATGGCATCGAAGGGATGAACCAGCGCGCACTACTTGTCGGTGGCACCGTGACCACCTCCCGCACTCCCACAGAAAACTGGACCACTGAAGCAAGGATCCCACTCACCCTATGATCACTCTCGGACTCGCTGACGACCAAGCGCTTTTCCTCCACGGCATCCGAAACGTCATCGACTCGCAGCCGGATATGGAGGTGCGCTGGCTCGTCGCCAATGGTGCCGAAGCTATCGAGGCATCCAGCAATGCCACGGTGGACGTCGTGCTCATGGATGTGCAGATGCCGGTGCTAGACGGCATCGCCGCGACGAGGCAGGTCGTGGCAAAGCATCCGGCGACAAAAGTGATCATCTTGACCACATTTGACGACGAAGCCTACGTCCTCGGCGGCCTTAGCGCCGGTGCCAGCGGTTTTCTGCTCAAGGATGCCGAGCCGGAGGCTTTGCTTGACGCTATCCGCACCGTGGCTCACGGCGATGCGGTGATTTCGCCACGGGCGACGAATAGGGTCGTCGCAAAGCTGCATGCTCCGGATGAGGAAACGGTCGCTCTGTCTCCCGCCGACCGGCTGGCACTTCGCGAACTGACGGAACGCGAGCGTGAAGTGCTCGTGGCAATCGGCCGCGGGTGGTCCAACGGGGAGATTGCCCAGCGCATGTTCATCTCCATGCCGACGGTGAAAACCCACGTGGGCCGAGTGCTAGCGAAAACACAGTCGCGCGACCGCGTCCACGCAGCACTTTTCGCCTACCGCACCGGGCTAGTGTCGCGCACCGACCTGTTGGACTCCTGACGCGTCATACCCCGGTATCACCTTCAAAATCGTCCCTCACGCCGACGCGAAAACCCCATGCCCTGCGCGAACCTTGGGGACATGGAAACACCGATCATTCAGACCCACGGTCTGACCAAAACCTACGGACACACAGACGTCGTCCACAACCTCGACCTCGAAGTCCAGCCAGGCGTGGTGCACGGGTTGCTCGGCCCGAACGGTTCCGGCAAATCCACCACGATGAAGATGCTGCTTGGCCTCATCGCTCCAACGCACGGCGACATCAGCGTGCTCGGACACCCCATGACGCGAGCGAACCGCGCGCATGTCCTTGCCGGTGTCGGCTCGCTCATCGAAGCCCCCGCCGCTTACACTCACCTCACGGGTGGTGAAAACATGCGCATTGTCACGCGTCTGCTCGGCGCCGATCCCGAAGCGGTGCGCCGCGCCGTGTCGCTAGTGCGCCTCGAGGGTCAGATGGACAAACTGGTGAAAAACTATTCGCTGGGCATGAAGCAGCGCCTCGGCATCGCGATGGCACTCGCACGCGACCCACAATTACTTATTCTCGACGAGCCCACCAACGGTCTTGACCCCGCCGGCATCGAGGAAATCCGCGAACTCATCATCAGCCTCGCCCGCGACCAAGGCCGCACGGTGCTGGTGTCGAGCCACCTGTTGTCAGAGATCGAGAAGATGGCGACCGACCTGACCATCATCAACCACGGCAAGCTCGTGTTCCAGGGCTCCCAAGACGAGCTGTACAGCGCGCAACTGCCGGATGTGTTCATCCAGACGCCGGATGCTGCGACTGCGGTCTCGGTCCTTCGCGCATTGCAACCGAAACGGGTCGAGGGTGGTGTGGAGCTTTCCGGGCTTGACGACGACCACCTCGCCGATACCATCGCCCTTTTGGTTGCACACGGCGTGCCACTCCACCAGGTCCTGCGCAAGCGCCGCAGCCTCGAGGACATCTTCATCGGCTTGACCAACGACGAGGTGGCAGGCGCATGATGGTGGAATTCGCCAAACTCAAACGCACCAAAATCGTGTGGCTGAGCCTGCTCATGACGGTGGGGATCGTCCTATTCGCCAACATGAGTCTCTTCGCAGGCGACAACGCCGCCGCATTCCAGGCCAACCCAGATACCGCATGGGCGGGACATCTCATCGGAATCGCCATGGCGCTGGCGTTTCTGACCCCGTTGCAGTTGGCGCTGGTGGCCAGCCGCATCGTGGATACGGAGCACGTCAACGGCGGGTGGCGGCTCAACGCCATCGCAGGAACTCGGCCCGGGGCGCTGCTTCTTCGAAAGTTTGGTGTTGCGACGGTGGTAGTTGTCGTCGCGAAGTGTATTGAGTTCGCTGGGGCCGTAGCGCTGCCTGTCGCGATGGGCGCGCCTGCACCGCGCGGAGCGATGCTGGAGACATGGCTGCGCTTCGGTCTCGGTGTCGCGGGCACCACGCTTGCGCTCCTCGCTGTGATGCTGTTGCTCGCCGCGCTTGTCGAGTCGCAACTTGTCGTGCTCGCAGTCGGGGTCGTCGGCGGGTTCTTTGGCATCGCATCACTGCTGTCCCCACCGTGGCTGGCTGCAGTCAATCCTTTCGGGTACGTCGCAGTGATCCTCCCGTTCGGATTCACTGAAGCAGGGGTCACCCCGTCGCAGCCCGGCTGGGTGCTGTGGAGCGGCTACCTCGTCCTCGCCGTAGCGGTCTTGGTCGCCGGTACCAAAGCCCTGGATCGAAAGGAGATCTAGACCATGGACCTAATCCTTAACGACCTGCTCAAGTTTCGACGCTCCCACGTCTGGGCGGTCGCGTTCCTCGTCCCCGTAGTTGCCGTCGCGATCGGCGCCGGCAACTACGCTGCGAACACCGGCACCCTGACCGCCGGTTGGGGTAGCTATTTCTCCCAGGTCATGCTGTTTTATGGGTTGCTGTTCTGTACCGCTGGCATCGCGATCCTCGCCGCAGCCGCCTGGCGGGTCGAGCACCGCGGGCACAACTGGCTCACCATGCTCACCTCGACACGTTCGGTGGGCAACCTGGTGGCGTCGAAAATCGCCGCGATCGCGGTGACTGTCGCAGCGATGCACGCTGTTCTCATCGGCCTCACGTTGTTCGTCGGTTGGGCGTTGGGGATTCCCGGTGCAGTGCCAGGCGAGCTCCTCGTCGCAGCGTTATTGGCACTGGCACCAGCCGTCGCGGTGGCGTCGTGGCAGTCACTGCTGTCTATGGTCATCCGTAGTTTTGCTGCACCTATCGGCATTGCGGTGGTGGTAAGTCTCGTATCGTTTGGCGCACTCGCGGCTGGGGTGCCTGGCGTGCGGTTCATCGTGGCGCCTGCGTTGTTGTCGCACACGCTGTGGCTGGGCAGTTCCGCCGTCGCCGCCGCTGGAGCGCTCGATACTGGCACCGTTACAGGCGTTCTCGCTGCCTCCTCAGCGTTGACCGTGGCTGGCTGGGCGGTTGCTGTGGCCTACCTACGGCGTACCGACGCGCGCCTCTAGTACGCTCACCAGCCATGGTCGCCAAAAGTGAGTTTTATGAAATCGACACCGGTGTCGCGGAAGTCCTCCACGAGCCCGACGGGTCGATGGTGTTGCTGGTCAACGGGGTGCCCAGTTCCCACATCGTGCCTGGCGACCCGCAGCGCCTCGATTTTGAGTACATGCGCTGGATGGCGGACTTTTTGGATACCCACTACCCCGACGAGGCGAAGCCGAAGTCGCGGCTGACGCACCTGGGCGGCGGCGCGTGCACGTTGGCGCGCTACTTTGCCAGCGCGTGGAAGGGCTCGCGCAACACGGTGGTGGAGATCGATTCCGAGTTGGCGGTGCTCGCCCGCGAGCTTTTCGACATCCCGCGCGCCCCAGCCGTGAAGATTCGTGTCGACGACGCCCGCGACGTCACCAACACCTTCAAGCCCGCCACCCGCGACGTGATCATCCGAGACGTGTTCTCGTCGGCCACCACGCCGCGGAATCTGACGACGGTGGAGTTCTATGCGGCGGTGAGGTCGTCGATAAGCGATCGCGGCTTTTACCTCGCCAACTGCGGCTCCCACGCCGACCTGAAGGAGGCGAAAGAGGAACTCGCCGGCATGCTGGAAGTATTCCCGCACGTTGCGGCGATCGCCGACCCGCCGATGTTCAAGGGGCGCCGCTACGGCAACATCGTGCTCATCGGCGCCAACCACCCGATCGAAGCCGGCGACGTGCTCACCCGCGAGCTGCTCAAAGGCGGGGTGCCAGCGCAGTTTAAGGGGCTTGCGTGGGCGCGCCGCTTTGCGACGACCCCACGCCACGACGAGCCATAAACTCCTTCACCACCGCCACCATGTCGGTCGCCTTCATATCGGGCAGATAGCAGTCCACCACGGCCAAACCAATCGACGCGAGCGCCATCTCGTCGTCGTACGCCAAGTTCCAACTAGTGTGCGTCGGGTGGAACTTGTGCTTCGACGCAGCCAGCGAGCGAAACCCGTACAGCGGCTCGATCTGCGCTCCGGTCTTATCCAGCACGATCTCCAAGAACGAGGTTGGCGCATCCGTGCGTGCAAGCGGCGCCCCCGAAAGCGACACCCACTCGAGCCCCTCACTCCCGGCGATGACGGCCGCCTCGGCAAGCAGGAATTCGATCACCGGCCTGAATCCCTCGGCGTCGCGGCGCATGAAGTCGAGCGTATAGCCCGCAAGCTTGCCGTGCTCGTACACCGGCAGCCAGCTCGTCACACCGTGGAGGCGACCTTCTTCATCGACGGCGAGGAGCAGTTTGGTGGCGTCGTCGTCAAGTTCATCGAGCCCGCCGAGCGTAAACCCCATCTCCGGCAACGCCTTGTCTGCCACCCACTGCTCCGACAGCGCGGCGATGCGCTCGCGCATCTCAAGCGTGCACTCGCGCCAGGTCGTCCACACCGGGCGAACGCCTTCCTTAGCCGCCCTGTTGCGCGCGGTGCGGATGTTTTGAAACTTCTTGCCCTTGAACTCGAGATTATCGGTGTGCAACAACGATTCTTCTGCGACGTGGACCGTCCGGAAGCCAGGCCGGTGGAACGTCTCCGGCACCGAATACCACGCCACGCGCCACCCTTGATCCGCAGCGAAATGCTCAAATGCGTCGGCGACTGTCGTCTCGTCCGCCCCCTCAGCCACGACAGGCGAACCCACCGTCACGGCAACATTGTGCGACACACGGTACGCGACGTATCCGCTGTCGCCTGCGAAAAAGTAACGGTTGCCATCCCACAGCCCCATCCACGCAAGATGATCACCAGTCCCGGATTCGAGCATGCGCCGTGCCCTCTCGCGCTCCTCCTGCATCGGTGCAGACGGCGCTGAAGAAAGCACACGAAACAGCATCCACAGCAACGCACCCCAGAACACCACGCCAACCCATTCGGAGAGCACCCACGCCGCCGGAGCATTCGGCACAATCTGATGTCCCAACTGCACGGCCACTGCAGGGGGCATAAAACGTGCAGGAAGCTCCGCAACGACACTGCTTAGGGTGACATCCCCGATGAATCCGTCGCGCAAGATAAGGGCGCCGGTCACCCACGCGGTTGTCGTCGATAAGAGCACTGCGATACCTGGAACAAGCATCGGACGCAGGTTCGACCCAACGCGGAACTTCGCCCGCTGAGCAATCAACACCGCCAGCATGAGCACCCACGGCAACACCACCAAACCGGCGTTCACGGTGGTCAGCGCGTCGCTGCGCACGTCGAGCACCTGCGCCACCACAACCACCAACGACGCCGCACACAACACCGTCGCACCCCACCACGCCAGCCGCCGGCCGCGACGCAGCCCAAGCGCAAGCACCACCGCAAGCACCACCGGCACCAAATTGAGCAACAGCGGCCCCAACCCACTTTGCTGGTTAATGGCCATCGCCTCCCGGCAGGCAAGCGAGGAAGGATCCACACAACGCTCCTGAACCTCGCGCGCGGCCACCGCAGGCTCCCACATCAAGAGGCTTTCCGCCGCAAAAGGACCCTGCGCCGCAGGGTTGAGCGCAGTCAGCACGGGCCCGACCGATACAGCAAGGAGTAACACTGCGACGAGGACACGCGACTCCCGCAGCGTCGGTCGCGCCGCCGTGAACTGCCGCGCCCCGGCGAGCACGCCACAGACAAGGCCCACCACAACTGCTGTAAACGCAGCAACAGAGGTCAGCGTTCCCGAATACAACACAAGCGTGCCGGTCAGCGCCACAAGCACGAGACGGACCCTGCGACGCCACAACACACCCATCGACGCAGAGGCGAACGCAAGCGGCCCAATCATCCACGGCAACGGGGTGAGGTAAGTCTCGTTAACCAAGTCGGCGCCCCACCTGTTAAACCCTGCCTGCTCAACCATCGCGCCGAGCACACACGCCAACGGAAACACCAGCGCATGCGATGCGGCTGCGGCGACAACGAACCTGCGTGAACCCAAGACACGCTCTGCGGGAACGGCGAAGCACACCGCGGCGAGCGTGGCATAGATTGCCTGGGCGACATTTGGCGTTGACAAGCCCGCCGTGATCAGGTGCCACAAATGCACATCGGCGGGAAGGTCGTAACCCAGATGCGCCCGCCACGGAAACAGCGCCCACATGAAGGCGACAAGGATCAGCGTCACTGGGACGTGTTTCATTTCAGTCCTCCCCGGTGGGCGACGAATTCGAAGTTTTCGCGCAGCGCTACCCGCCACACTTGGTAACTATGCGCTCCGGGTAGTTCGGTGTAGGTGGTGTCCATCCCCGCCGCGCGGGCAAGATCGTTCAGGTGAGGCAGCGCGGTGCTTGCCATCTTGTCATTCTCTCCTGCGACGAACCGCCCCGCAATGCCGCGGTAAGTATCGGCCCCCTTCGCGTTTGCGAGCAGGTCGGCGGGGTTGATCGCTTTGAAGGCATCTTCATCGCCGCCGAAGAGCTCGTTCACCGTCTTGTCGTGGTTGCCAAGGGATGGTTCGGGCTCCCCGGAGAAATCCAGAAACGACCCGTATGCCTCAGGGCTGTTAGTCACGACTTGTAGCGAGCAGGTCCCGCCGTAACTCAGTCCTCCGATCGTCCACGTCGACTGGTCAGGATTGACGCGGAACGTGTCTTTCAATAGCGCAGGAATATCGCTGGAAAGGTAGGTGTGCATGGCAGCGTCCGGCCCGTCGACGCATGCGGGGTTGCCCGTCGCGGAGCCTGTCGCATCAACACTGACGACGATCGGAGAAATCCCTCCGTGCTCCTGCTGGTACGCATCGGCGGTTTCTGCCGCCTGCCCGTCCGTGAACCACCCCATTGGAGATCCTGGACTTCCCGACATCAGCACCAGCACCGGTAGTGTGGCGCCGTGCCAATACGCGGGCGGCACGTAGACGACTGCATCCCGTTCAGGTGGGGCGGGCACCGTGACAAGGGCTCCTACTTCCCGGCCGTGCAGTTGTGGGGCGGTGTCTGTGCGTTCGAACTGCTCTAGGCTCATCGCTACGGTCACGCGCACGGGGTGGAACGATCCAAGCGTTGGGTACTGCTGGTACTGCAAGTTGGTGCCCAAGAATGCGAAAACTACCGCTGGCACCGCAACAACGGCCAAGAGCAGCCGCCGCCGACCGACTATCGCCGCAACTACTGCGAAGACGCCCACCGCCCACGACGCGTAGACGCGCAGCGGAATGCTATCAGGGAACGGTTTCGGCCACACGGTCAGCGCAAATACCACAACGCCCATGAGCGCAGCAGCCCCGAGCACTGCCCACCTCAAGCGGCGACGGCCAACGAGCACGGCGACAACAACTACGCATACCGCCAGCGCGACGTAGATGACGACAGCAGCTGTGCCGCCAACCACCGGGATCGATCGAAGTGTTTCCACGGTGAGTATGTTTACTCCCTATGGCGCTTGCGTCCTATATCCCGAGGTTCCTTCCGGATCCATCCACAGCATCTTCCCAGCCACACGTCGTTGTCGCGTTGCACGGCACGCTCGGAGAACCTTTTGCGTTCCGCAAACTTGCACGTGAGTTGGAGCGCAGAGGGGTTGGTCTCCTCGCGCCTGCTTTTGGCCGAAGGGGCACATTGCTTCTCGACGACTGCGCCGCCGAAATCACCCACACCATCACATCGTTGCCCGAAACGGCCAGACGCGTCGACATCGTCGGGCACTCCTACGGCGGGCTCGTCGGCCTTCGGGCGCTGGCCGTGCCGGAGGTTCGCAAGCGCGTCCACACATTGGTCGGTCTCGGTGCGTGTTGGCGCGGCACTGACAGCGGATGGTGGCCCAGGTGGCTGGTGCGCCGGGTGATCGGGGAATCTTTCGTCGGGCTCGAGGAGCACGACACGCAGCCGGTAGTTCCCCCGAACGTTGAGGTCGTCTCGATTGTCTCGGATGCGGACCGGGTGGTGCCGGCGTCGTCGTCAAGCTTGGGGCGCGTGGTGCACCTCCACGGGGTTGCGCACAACAGGCTTCCGGCCCAAACAGGGCCGATCATGCGCGCCCTGGGCTGTTAGTGCTTCAGCGCGTTATCCAGCAAGATCAGCAGATCGCCGATCTGGTAGTTGCCGACCATCATGGTGCGCAGGTCGTCGATAGGCAGCTCGCCCTGGCCCGCGAGCTGCTGGACCAGACGTGCGATGTTGTTCGCATCCGTCAGGTCGAAGCCCGCCAGGCGTGCGGCGTCGATGAACTGCTGCACGCCAAGACCACCGGCAGCCAGCGCAAGAACCGCGATAACCAGCTTGGTGCTGTCCTGCTCAAGCACCTTTAACTCGCCGGAATCAGGCGCCTGGAAACGCTCCAACACGCCACCAGCAGCGTTCAAGTTGCCCGCGGCGAACTGGTTCAACTGGCCCGACGTGCCGTTGAACAGGTTCATGTCCACCGGGGTGTTGATGCCGACGACGCGGCCGGAGTCGCTGCGCTGCCAAAACGACAACTTGTCCCAACCACCAACCGGCGCCGGGGGCTGATTCTGGTACGCGGCAAGCCACAGCGGGTAGGACGTGAACGCAGAGGTGTCGTTCATGTGCTCGTACCAGAAGTAGCGGTACGTGTAGATCATCGGCTTTTTGCCCGTCTGCGCCTGCACCTCAGACAGGAAGCGCTGCGTCCACGCCGCAAGCTGGACCGGGCCGAGGCCCTCGTCGACCTCAAGGTCGAGCACCGGCGGCAACTGCGTTGCCGGGCCCTGGTTGATCACGGAGGCGAAGTAACGCGCCTGCGTGACAGGGTCCTCGGCGGGGCGCGCGTAGTGGTAGGCGCCGACCTTCAGGCCGGCGTCGGCAGCGGCTTTGGCGTCCTCGTCGTAGAACTCGTTCTTCCAGCTCTCGCCCTCAGATGCCTTGACAAAGGCGAAGTCCTGGCCGCCGATCGTGCCCACCGAGCGCCAGTCGATGGTCGCGCCGCCCGGACGCTGGTGGCCCGCGACATCGACGCCGGAGACCACGCCCGGGATCGACTGGGCGTCGGCTTGCCCGAGCGGCGTGACGGTTGTGGCAAACAGCAGGGCGGCGACAGCGGCTGCTGCGGTACGGATTCGGCGTGACATCTGCATGCGGGCAACACTAGTGCACCCAAATCACACAAATCACATGCGACACGCGCGTTGCCGGTTAGAGCGCGCCAGCTGCCCGCGCTTTTTCCACCACGTCCGGGATCGCGTTGAGGAACGCCTCCACGTCCTGCGCAGTGTTCGTACGCCCGACCGTCACGCGCAACGCCCCCATCGCCTCACGCTCGCTGTAGCCCATCGCCTCGAGCACATGGCTCATGCGCAGCACGCCACTGGCGCACGCCGAGCCCGCCGACACCGAAATGCCCTGCACGTCCAGCAGCATGATCAGCGCGTCCGCGTTCGCGCCGGGGAACATAAAGTGTGCATGGCCCGGAAGCGCGGGCTCTTGCGTTGCGACGACCACCCCATCAACCCGCCGCCTCACCCCCTCAATGAGCGCATCCCGCAGACGCTCAATCTCGGTGTGTTCTGCGATCGCCTCCTCGAGCGCTACCGCCGTGGCGGCGGCCGATGCGACGTCGACGGTGCCGGAGCGGATCCCGCGCTCCTGACCCCCGCCGAGGATCACGGGTTGCGGCGCGGGCGAGCGCTTCGCCAACAAAATGCCGGTGCCGCGCGGGCCGCCGAACTTATGGGCGCTGGCCGCAAGCGTGGTCGCGCCAAGCGCGTGAAAATCCACCGGCACGTGGCCGACCGCTTGCACCGCATCGACGTGCACCGGCGTGCCGACGGCGGTGGCGCGCTCGATCGCCTCACCCACCGGTTGGATCGCGCCAGTTTCGTTGTTCGCCCACATCATCGTCGCAACCGCCGCCGGCGTATCCAGCGCACTCAAGTCCGTAACGTGCCCGTCGCGACCCACCGGCAGCCACTCCACATCCGCCCCAGTCTGGCCCAGAGACTTGACTACCTCGAGCACGGCGGGGTGCTCGATCGGCGTGGCAACCACCCGATCCAGCTCGGATGCATCAAACAGCCCACGCACCCCAATGTTGTTGGCCTCTGTGCCCGAGCCGGTAAACACCACCTCGACGGGGTCGGCGCCGAGGGCGCCCGCGATGCGCTCGCGGGCGTCGGCAAGCACAGCGTTCGCCTTGCGCCCCGCGGCGTGTTGGCTTCCCGCGTTGAGGGCGCCTGCGTGTTCCACCCACGCGTCGATCGCACTTTGGCGCATCGGAGTTGTAGCAGCGTGATCGAAATAGACCATGCGCCCAAGGTTAGGCGTGCACGCGCGGCCCGCACACATGCGCCACCGCCTGATCCCCAATCCGCGCGATCACCACCGCCATCTGTGCCTTGCCGCGCAGCTTCAATTTCTTGCGCAACTGGTCCGGGTCCACATCCACGCCGCGCACGAGGATCTCCACGCTTCCCGCACCGTGGGAGGCAAGCGCCTTCTTCAGGGCACGCAGCGGCACCGCTTCCAGGAAGGGAAAGCCACTGTAGCCTGCTGGGATCTGCTCGCCTGTCAGATACGCGATGTGCTCGTCGAGCATGTTCAACCCGTGACGCGCAGCCCACCCACGCACCAGGCCCGCGCGCACCACTGCCCCGTCCGGGTCGATGATGTAGCGCTGAGGTGCGGTGACGTCGACGGTGTCGTCGTCAAGATCGGTGACGCGCTCCTCGCCATCTCGCAGGACCACCGCTTCTCGACGAACCCCTCCCGCCAACCCCGGCGTATACAAACACGCCTCTTTGACGCCGCCGTCGACGGACACCACGCTGACCAGCCCATCCCACCCCGAATAGTCGATGCCCGGCGCGCACTTCACTGCCATCTCACGACCAGCGTGCGCATCGAGCAGATCCGGCAGCGGCGGAAGCAACTGGGCTGGGTCGGTGATGCGGCGGCCCCCGGCGCGACGCGCGGGGTCAGCGACGACCACCCCGTCAGACGTCACCGGCCTGAGCGCATCCGCCTGCGCCAGCCACGCCTCTTGCCCCAAGTTGTGCCGCGCCATGATCAAACGAGGCATGTCTAAGTCGCTGCCCATCCACGCAATGCCACGCTGACGAAACGGCGGAGCTTCCGAGCCGACAGAACACGTCACGTCGTGCACCATCTGCGCTCCCGCCGCGGCAATGCGCGCGGCACGTACTCCCGCTACGCGTGCTGGGGTGGCCTGCTGCGCGGCGTCGGCATCGGTAAGCCAAAGGGCAGGAAACTTGCCGGCTGCGGCGCGCCGGGCGGCGATAAGCGCGCTGACGGCTCGGGCGTAGTCGCCAAAGTGTTGGTCCAACACCGCACGGTCGGCGAACACACTCTTTTTGGTCAGGGCGATCTCGGGCTCGACTGCGGAGATCGCGTCAGCGTTCGCTGCGAGGAACCGTGCCTCTGCGACGCTAAATGTCATAGCGTTTTCCAATCCGGTCTACTGGTCGGAACGTGAAGAACTCTTCGTATCGCGCATCGTCGACCGGGTCACCGATCACGGGAGCGAGGCTTGCTCCTTCCGCGGCGTGCAGGACGTCGTCGACAGTGTCAAAGCGTCGCAGCTCGCTTAGCTGCGCCCACGTGGAGGGGGCGAGGCGAACGAGGCCGTGGCGCCAGCCGTCGAGAAGCAATTGCGGCGGGAACCAGTTCGCATCATCTGCCTCGTCCGTATTCGAGTCAGGCTCTTGGCCCTCCGGGTTGGCAGCAACGAACGTAAACGTGTCAAACCAGTTGCCGCTTTCAGACACTCCGACCCAGCGCGCCACCGGCTTGAGCAGGTCCGCGCATACGTTGAGGTTGCTCTCCTGCAACACGTCAGTCAGGGAAAGCTCGTGCGATTCCAGCAGGAGGCGGTGGTTGTGGAAGGGGCGGGCGTCGTCGAGAAGCGTGCCGTCGTCGTCAACCGCAAGCAGCGTGCCAGTCTCCTCGAACAGCTCGCGCACCGCCGCGAACAACACCGCGTGAGCCTTGTATTTGGTCACCCCGAGCTGGCGAGCAAGCGAAATCGCGGAACGCCCAAGCCACAACTCGCCATCGTCCCAAGCACGCGGCGGGAAATCACGCGAATCCACCCCGCCGCCCGGAAACACCGTCAACCCCGGATAATTCGGCATGGACAGGACACGCTCCTGCACCCACACCTCAATCCCCTCGGCACTATTGCGCAGCAAGATCACCGTCGCAGACAGACGCGCGCCGAAAAACCCGCTCTTCTCGCTCGGGTCAATCGAATCGGCCTCGTCGTGCGACAACACGGCCTCGTTGCGCTTCTTCTCCGTCGGCATTGCTCCCACCCCGGCGGTCTACGCCCGGTGCGCACCCCTACGGGCTGAACGGGCGCGGCGTGCGAAGAAACGCCCGTCTGCGCGCGTCACTTCGATCGGCTGGTGGTAGGCGCGCGAGACGTTCTCGGACGTCAGCACGTCATCGATGAGCCCTTGGGCGACAATCTCGCCTTCATCCAGCAGCATCGCGTGAGTAAACCCGTCCGGGATCTCCTCCAGGTGGTGGGTGATCATGACGATCGCCGGCGCATCCGGGTCCATCGCCAGATCCCCCAGGTAGGCCAGGAGGTCCTCACGGCCGCCCAAGTCCATGCCGGCGGCGGGCTCGTCGAGAATAAGCAGCTCCGGGTTGGTCATCACGGCACGCGCAACGAGCACGCGCTTCTTCTCGCCGTCAGACAGGGTGCCCCAGCGACGGTCGATCAGGTGCATCGCGCCGACTTGCTCAAGTACTTCGAGGGCTTGGTCGTAATCCATCTCGTCGTAGTCCTCGCGCCAACGCCCCAAAATGGCGTAACCAGCGGAGACCACGAGGTCGCCGACCTTCTCGTCCTCCGGCACACGGTTCGCTACCGCGGAGGACGTCACGCCGATCGCAGCACGCAGGTCGCGCATATCGGTGGCGCCGACGCGCTCGCCGAGAATAAACACATGCCCCGTCGACGGGAATTCCTGCGCCGACGCCATCCGGATCAAGGTGGTTTTGCCGGCGCCGTTCGGCCCGATGACCACCCATCGTTCATCGAGCTCGACCTGCCAATCGACAGGGCCGACGAGCGTGTGTCCGCCGCGAATGAAGGACACGTCGCGCATGTCGATGAGCAGGTCCGGATCTGTCACCAATTCCTCTGTCTGATTCACGTCCCCCATCTTGGCCTATTTCGGCCCGCGTGTGTGGTTGCCCCGCGCTACCCTGGCGGGTGAATCAATGGTCGCTCGGAAGGTTTTGATGATGGTTGCTCGCTTCGGCATCGACGACGTCCGCCCCCAGGTCTCTGGGCGCACGTTGCCGTCGAAGGCGGTTGTTGGTGAGGTCGTGCCGGTTTCCGCGTTGGTGTGGCGCGAGGGCCACGATGCGATTGCTGCGACGCTGGTACTTGTCGCGCCGTCGGGTGCGCAGTACGAGGTGCCGATGCACGCCGAGTTTTATCGGCCGGATTATTGCCATGCGGTGTTTGTGCCGGACGAGCAAGGTCTGTGGCGCTATCGGGTGGATGCGTGGAGCGACGTCATGGCCACGTGGCGCAACGCGGTGGAAAAGAAGCTCGCCGCCGGCCAGTCGTTAGCGGAGTTGGCCAACGATATCGCGCATGGCGTGGAATTGTTCGACGCCGCGATTGCTCAGCATGCTTCCCCGGTGCTTGCCTCCGCGCGCGCATCGCTTATCGACGACACCCTGCCCCTTTCCCAACGCCTCACCCCCGGGTGCTCCCAGGAGGTGCAAGACGTGCTCGCCGAACACCCGCTGCGTGAATTGGTCACCCGCGGGCCCGTCGCCGATATCCTTGTGGAGCGTCGCGAGGCACTTGTGAACTCCTGGTACGAACTGTTTCCGCGCTCCACCGGCGGTGTGGATAAAAAGGGCAACCCGATCCACGGCACCTGGGCCACCACCGCGGCGCAATTGGACCGAGTGGCGGCGATGGGGTTCGACACCGTCTATTTCCCGCCCATCCACCCGATTGGCGAGGTCAACCGCAAAGGCCGCAACAACACCCTCACCCCCGAAGACGGCGACGTCGGCTCCCCGTGGGCCATCGGGTCTAAATACGGCGGCCACGACGCCTTCGACCCAAACCTGGGCGGCGAGGACGAATTTTTGGACATGATGGACCACGCCAACGAGTTGGGTCTGGAGATCGCCCTCGACTTCGCCCTGCAGGCTGCGCCCGATCACCCGTGGGCGAAAGAGCACCCGGAGTTTTTCACCGTGCTCGCCGACGGCACCATCGCCTATGCCGAAAACCCGCCAAAGAAGTACCAGGACATCTACCCGCTGAACTTCGACAACGCGCCCGAGGCCCTCTACGCCGAGATCTACCGGGTGCTCATGTACTGGGTCAACCTCGGCGTGACCACCTTCCGTGTAGACAATCCCCACACGAAGCCGGTGAACTTCTGGCACTGGCTCATTTCCAAGGTCCACGAAACCGACCCGGACGTCATCTTCCTCGCCGAGGCGTTTACCCGCCCGCCGCGCATGTACGGGCTGTCCAAGGCTGGGTTTAGCCAGTCGTACACCCACTTCACCTGGAAGGTGACCAAGGCGGAGTTGACCGACTTCGCCCAACTGCTTGTCGACGTCGCCGACGTCTCCCGCCCCAACCTCTTCGTCAACACCCCCGACATCCTCCACGCCACCCTGCAGGAAGGCGGACCGGCAGCGTTTGCGCTGCGCGCCACACTCGCCACCACCATGAGCCCGTTGTGGGGTGTGTACTCCGGCTACGAACTCTACGAAAACCGCCCCGTCGCCGCCGGCAGCGAGGAATACCACGACAGCGAAAAATACCAACTGCGCCATCGCGACTTCGACGCTGCGCTCAAGCAAGGCAAATCCCTCGAGCCGTACCTGACGCTGCTCAACCAGATCCGTCGCGACAACCCCGCCCTGCAGCAACTGCGCCAAATCCGCTTCCACCGCATCGACAACGACAACCTCATCGCCTACTCCAAGGTCGATGCGATTTCCGGCAACGCGGTGTTGGTCGTCGTCAATCTGGACCCCACCGGCACCCAAGAAGGCCTGCTGCACATCGACGCCGACGCCATCGGACTGAGCCCCGGCACCTTCGACGTCCACGACCAGATCACCAACGAGCGCTACACGTGGACAACCGCCGAAACCGGCAACTACATCAAACTCTCGCCCGAGAAGAACGTCGCCCACGTGGTGCGTTTGCCCGAGGTGTCTCCGGATCGTCGAGAAGCACTCGCGTACCGTCAGATCTCAGACCACGACTACCGCCCCTAAGGACCACCATGAACACCAACCTGCTCATCCCGGACGGGGACCGCCAACGCCTCCTCGCCTGCACCCACAACGCACCCCACGACATCTACGGCTGGCACCCCCACGGCGACGGATCCATCATCCGCACCCGCTTCATCGGTGCCGAACGCGTCGAACTGCTCATCCACAACGCCTCCCAGCCCATGCAGCCGCTTGGCGACGACATCTGGGCCACCACCCTCGACGACACCCACACCCCCGACTACCGCTACCGCATCACCTACCCCGGCGCCGACCCCATCATCGTCGCCGACGCCTACAACTTCCTACCCACCCTCGGCTCCCTCGACATCCACCTCATCAACGAAGGCCGCCACGAACGCCTCTGGGAAGTCCTCGGCGCAAACACCCGCACATACGAAACCACCCTCGGCGTCGTCACCGGCACCTCATTTGCCGTCTGGGCACCCAACGCCACCGGCGTAGCCGTCATCGGCGACTTCTGCTCCTGGAACCCCAGCCAGTACCCCATGCGCAGCCTCGGTGTCTCCGGCGTCTGGGAAATTTTCATCCCCGGCATCGGCGACGGCGACGCTTACAAATTCGCCATCCACACCGCCGAAGGCACACGCATCGACAAAGCCGACCCGCTGGCTAAACGCACGTTGACTCCGCCGGAGACGGTCTCGGTCGTCGCAAAGCCAAGCGAATTCGAATGGAGCGACCACGACTGGATCACCGCCCGTGCCGGACGCGACGCCACCAACTCCGCCATGAGCATCTACGAATGCCACATCGGCTCCTGGAAACAAGGCTCCACCTACGCCACGCTTACCGACGAACTCGTGCCCTACCTCGTCGACAACGGCTACACCCACGTCGAATTCCTCCCCGTCGCCGAACACCCCTTCGGCGGCTCCTGGGGATACCAAGTCACCGGCTACTACGCCCCCACCGCACGCTGGGGAAGCCCCGACGACTTCCGCCGCCTCGTCGACACACTGCACGCCAACGGCATCGGCGTCATCGTCGACTGGGTGCCCGCCCACTTCCCCAAAGACGACTTCGCCCTCGCACGCTTCGACGGCACACCCCTCTACGAACACCCCGACTGGCGACGCGGCGAACAACGCGACTGGGGCACCTACGTGTTCAACTTCGGCCGCCGCGAAGTCCGCAACTTCCTCGTCGCCAACGCCCTGTACTGGTTCGAAGAATTCCACCTCGACGGCATCCGCGTCGACGCCGTCGCCTCCATGCTCTACCTCGACTACTCCCGCGAACCCGGCGAATGGCTCCCCAACCAACACGGCGGCCGCGAACACTGGGAAGCCGTCCAATTCCTCCAAGAAATGAACGCCACCGTCCACCGCGAACACCCCGGCGTGCTCACCATCGCCGAAGAATCCACCGCATGGCCAGGCGTGACCGCCCAAACCGACGCCGACGGCCTCGGATTCTCCATGAAGTGGAACATGGGCTGGATGAACGACACCCTCGAATACTTCTCACTCGACCCCGTCCACCGCTCCCACCACCACAACGAAATCACCTTCTCGCTCGTCTACGCCTTCTCCGAACGCTACGTCCTACCGTTCAGCCACGACGAAGTCGTCCACGGCAAAGGCTCCCTGTGGCAGCGCATGCCTGGCGACGACTGGAACAAAGCCGCGGGCTTACGCGCCCTTTACGGCTACATGTACTCCCACCCCGGCAAACCGCTCATGTTCATGGGCTGCGAATGGGGCCAAACCACCGAATGGGACGAAGCCCACTCCATCAACTGGGACGACCTGCACCGCAACTACCACGCCGGCATCAAACGCCTCGTGCGCGACCTCAACCTGGTCTACCGCGACACCCCCGCCCTGTACTCCCAAGACAACACCCCCATGGGCTTCCAGTGGATCAAGGGCGACGACGCCTCAAACAACGTCCTCGCCTACATCCGCTGGGGCGTCGACGCCACCCCAGTCCTCGCCGTGATCAACCTCTCCGGCGTCTCCTTGCCCAGCTACCGCCTCGGCCTGCCCGAAGCAGGCGCATGGGACATGCTGATCAACACCGACGAATCAGTCTACGGTGGCGCGGGCAACGAACTGCCGCGCACCGTGTACACCGAACCCACCGAGTGGGACCGGTTCGACCAGTCCATTGAGCTGCACATCCCAGCCATGAGCGTGCAGTACTACGTCCTCCGGCGCTAAAAGCCGAAGAGTTGGTCCATTGCCCCGCGGTTGGTGTTTTTCACCGGGTAGCCGCGGGGTGAGATCCATACTGGCGCACCCCGCACCATGACGATCCGGCCACGTTTCTTCCGCCACGGATCATCATCATTCACCCGATTGTGATAGCGACACAACGGCGCCAGATTCCCAATATTGGTCTCCCCGCCATGCCGCCACGCCTCCACGTGGTGAAGCTCGCAGTTGTCTGCTCCGTGACGACAGCCAGGAAACGCACACACCGGCGAGACCAACTTGGCCAAATCGCGCTGCTTCTGATTCGCCAAACGTTGCGTGCGGTACAAGTTCACCGCACCGGCCTGCGGATGAAACGCCGCCACCTCAAGCGCATCACCGAACTGGGCGGCCAAAAACTCCGCACCCGTCATGGTGGTGCCATCAGTCATGGCGAGTACAACATCATCACCAGTGCCATCCAAGATGCGCAGATAATCCGGCAGCGGTACCAACACCGTCGGACGCGGCGCTGCGGTTGCCACCTTGCCCTCGCCGAAGAAGATCCCAATCAAATTCTCGGCAATCTGGGGTGCAGCCGGACGCTCCTGATCAATCCCTAAACGCCCAGCGTGCTCCATGTCGGAGATCTCACGCTCGTCATAGGTTAAGTGCAGGGTGCGTTTGCCGTTTCGCGACGGGCCGAACTTCGCCGCATCCACCGCCGGTGTCTTATCCGCCGGCACCAACGTGCGGGCTGCAGCCTCAATTGCCCGGTAGCCGCCCTCGACCTCGAGCAGGGCAAGGCGCAGCGCCCACCGCTGGGAGGCATCCTTCACCGGTGCGATGCGGCGCTCGATCAGTACTAACTCGTCGAGGGAGAACGCCCGCGCACGCGTAGCTGCCACCGCCTGTTTGCGCGTGAACTTGGTGCGCCCGAAGTACACCTCTCGCAGCCGCGACCAGGCACGCGCACGATCCGGTGCGAAGCCCGAGGCGAGTGCAACCTCAAGGTCGAAGTCAGCCAGCGTCTCCAACGCTGCGGCCGACATCGCCTGCACTAACACCTCGAACGAATTCATGCCTAAGACGCTAGACCAAACCCGCAACCCAGCGTTTCGAGCCTGTGAAATTTACAAAAACGCCCCT